>JAWWDH010000379.1:0-3526 GCA_033720015.1 Pseudomonas sp. | reverse complement strand
GTTAGGCAAAGCTCTAACCCTCGGGCTGACCTTAGCGGAGTTAAATGCCCTGCCGCCCCGGATCTTCGGGCGGTAGGTCGACTTCAATATCCTCAAGCTTCAACTCAAGCCCCCAATCGCCCGCAGCGGTGGCCGGCGCGGCTATAGGACGTGACGCAGCGTCAACCGCAGCAGACGGTGCAGCGGCGCTCGGTGCGCTTGGATTGTCACGATAGAGCTTCAGCTTAAGCCGCACGTTGTTCGCCGAATCGGCGTTTTTCACCGCTTCTTCTTCGTCAATCGAACCCTCATTAACCAGGTCGATCAGTGCCTGATCGAAGGTCTGCATACCGAGATTCTTCGACTTTTCCATGATTTCCTTGATCTCGGCAAACTCGTTGCGCTTGATCAGGTCACGAATGGTCGGCGTGCCCAGCAGCACCTCAACCGCAGCGCGGCGCTTGCCGTCGACGGTCTTCACCAGGCGCTGCGAGACGAACGCCTTGAGGTTGTTGCCCAAGTCGTTAAGCAGTTGCGGGCGACGGTCTTCCGGGAAGAAATTGATGATACGGTCCAGCGCCTGATTGGCGTTGTTGGCGTGCAGTGTAGAGATAGCCAGGTGTCCGGTATCGGCAAAAGCCAGTGCATGTTCCATGGTCTCGCGGTCGCGAATCTCGCCGATCAGAATCACGTCAGGCGCCTGGCGCAGGGTGTTCTTCAGCGCGGCATGAAAACTGCGGGTATCCACCCCTACCTCGCGTTGATTGATGATCGACTTCTTGTGCTTATGCACATACTCCACCGGGTCTTCGATGGTGATGATGTGGCCACCGCTGTTGCGGTTGCGGTAGTCGATTAACGCCGCCAGGGATGTCGATTTTCCAGAGCCGGTGCCGCCGACGAAGAGCACCAAGCCGCGCTTCTCCATCACTGTCTTGAGCAGTACTTCGGGCAGTTTGAGGTCTTCGAACTTGGGAATGTCCAGCTTGATATTGCGCGCGACGATCGACACCTCGTTACGCTGCTTAAAGATGTTGATACGAAAACGCCCGACCCCGGCAATCGAAATGGCCAGGTTCATCTCCAGCTCACGCTCAAATTCCTCGCGCTGTGCGATGTCCATCACCGAGTCAGCGATTTGCGCCACCTCACCGGCTTTCAGAGGTTCGGCGCTGAGCGCTTTAAGTACACCATTGAACTTGGCACAGGGCGGCGCCCCCGTTGAAAGGTAAAGGTCGGACCCGTCCTGGCTGGACAGGACTTTGAGCATTGCATTGAGGTCCATTACGACTTATTCCACAGGTTGGATTGATTACCTTAGGCCAAGATCGAGGTGCGCCGAGAAGAAAATTAGCGCGCGCCCGGCTCAAGCGCTAAGCGATTGAAATACTGGCACAATACAACCCCTGAAAAACGAGGAGCCCGTCATGGCAAAGGCAATGGCCCGCCACATTCTGGTGAAAACCGAAGCAGAAGCCGCCGCGCTGAAAAAGCGTATTGCCGCCGGCGAAGCGTTCGACGTGCTGGCGCGTAAATACTCAACCTGCCCCTCCGGGAAAAAAGGTGGTGACTTGGGCGAGGTGCGCCCAGGGCAGATGGTGCGCGCCATCGATCAGGTGATTTTCAAAAAGCCGGTGCGCGAAGTGCACGGCCCGGTGAAAAGCCAGTTTGGCTATCATCTGGTGCAGGTTTTCTACCGGGAGTAGACCATGACGCCAGAGCAAGTGGCCGTTTTTTGCCTGAGCCTGCCCGGTGCACGCGAGGACATAAAATGGGGTGGCGTGCGAGTGTTCTCAGTGGCCGAAAGCAAGATGTTCGCCCTGTTTCACCTGAGCGGCCATGACGGCCTAGCCTTCAAAGTCGATAACGAACTGTTTCTCGGTTTTTGCGACCGCCCGGGCATCCGCCCCGCGCCTTATCTGGCTCGCGCACGCTGGATCAGCATGGCTGCACCCTACCCGCTGAGTGATTACGAACTGCAACAACTGCTGACACGCTCACATCAATTGGTCGTGGCCAAATTACCCAAGCGCCTGCGACTCGGTCTGCTGCTCTAGCCATTCGCCCAGCACGGATTACTGTAAACACATCGCATACCGCTACAGGTCGCTAGAGCTTACGAATAAAGAGCTGCTGAGCAGACTAAAAAGGTCCGGGCGGCCACCATTTTGTCCAATTCCTGGCCGCACGCCTGCTGCCTTCGTGCATGCATACAAACGGCGATTTATCGTCGGTTGATGACCGCATGCTTACCCCAAGCTGGCCAGTCGGTGCATCTATGCTGAGCAAGACGCTAGAAGCGCGAACCCACCGTTCTGAGTAGCACTGAAAGCAATCACACAGAGCGCCAGCACTTCATCGCGCCGTGTTGGATACGCTCGACCGTTCCTGTGCGCTGATCAACGTTTTTCTGATCCAGTGCTACATTCAGATGGGTCAGTTGGCTGTTGTCACCTTTCAGGTTGAACGTTTATTGAATAGCTATTCCCCAACGGCAATTGCTCGTCTGCATCACCAAAAGCACCTACACACTTCAACTCTCACCTTAAAAGGACACTGAAATGACTAAAGTGCTGGTTCTTTATCACTCCATGTACGGTCATATCGAAACAATGGCCAATGCAGTGGCCGAAGGCGCTCGTAGCGTTGCGGGAGTAGAGGTCACAGTAAAACGTGTACCGGAAACCATGAATGCCGAGGCGTTCAAAGCTGCCGGCGGCAAGGTTGATCAAGATGCGCCATTCGCCAAACCGTCGGAACTGGCGGACTACGATGCCATCATCGTTGGGACGCCCACTCGTTTCGGCAATATGTCCGGGCAGATGCGCACCTTCTTCGATCAGACCGGTGGCCTATGGGCCAATGGCGCACTGGCAGGCAAAGTAGCCAGTGTGTTCACCTCTACCGGCACCGGCGGCGGGCAAGAGATGACGATCACGTCCACTTGGACCACGCTGGCGCACCACGGCATGATCATCGTACCAATCGGCTACACCACATCAGCGCTTTTTGATATTTCCCAAGTGGGCGGCGGCACGCCCTATGGCGCATCAACTATTGCCGGTGGCGATGGTTCGCGCCAGCCTGACGAGCGTGAACTAGGCATTGCCCGCCACCAGGGTGAGCATGTCGCAAAAATTATAGCCAAGTTGAACGGCTGAACAGCCATCTCAATCCCTTAGAGAGATATGCATCGCGGCAATACCGGAAATGCAATTGCACGCGGACAGTGGCGGCTTGAAGCAAAAGCCAAGCCGCTCAACTCAAGAGCTTTAGTGGGCGCCCATAAATCGTGGCCTGCCTGCTTCTCTACGTTTAAGTGCGGGCACTTGGGGTGCTGCGCGCGTTCTTCTTCTGCAGGATCATCGACGCTTCGTCGTAGGCACTCTGGAAGGCGTCGCCGCCGATCCAATTCACTGCCGTGTCTTCATCTTCATCGTGGAAGATCCCGCGATAAGTGATCAGCAGGCCCATCATAAAGTCAGTCGCCGCGTCTTGCGTCTCTTCAGCAACTACCAACTCCAACACCGGGTATTGCAGGAACACC
>JAWWDH010000378.1:0-3536 GCA_033720015.1 Pseudomonas sp. | reverse complement strand
TTGGGGCGTTGTTTCCCGAAACGATGTGCCGCCAGGAGAAAACTGGGCACAGGTTCAACAGTTGACGTCGACCGCGATAGTGCATCCGTCTCTGGTGTCCGTGATGGAGCGCCTGTTCTTTCATGTGTTGAACAATGTCGCAAAAGGCGAACAAGAGCTAGATGTGAATCTGACTGCGAAAATGATGTTGTTCCCAGGGGACAATCGGTACGTCAAGGCCGCCCGTAACTGGTTGGCGCTAGAACTTGATCTCGGTGATGGGGATAAAGGCTCGAAGCTCTGGGCGACATGGCGTTGTGAAACAAAAGAGTCATTCACAAACCACCTTTTGGCAATTGATGCCAATAGTCCGCCGCCATCATAGATGCGTTTAAGAGGCAGCGGCAAAGCTATGCGTGTTCTTGCCGGCTTAGGTGGCGGTCGTATCAGGCCACCGCCTGCCAGCTTACCGGATGCGAGATGCTCATGTCGGTCATAAGCGGAAAGCCTCACCCGCTATTGCAAGGGTAAGCGTCCGGTGAACACACCTTTTGAACTCCAGCTTTAAGGGCGATGGTGTCCGTCTATTTTTTCGCGGACGCGATTGCCCTTATCGCCAGGAGTTACATGCGCCAACGAAGCTCTTATCCAAAACCGTTCAAAGCCCAAGTCGTGCAGGAGTGCCTGCAACCTGGAGCCACCGTTTCCAGCGTCGCCATTCGGCACGGCATCAACGCCAACGTCATTCGCAAATGGCTGCCGGTCTATCGCGATCAAGCCGTCACAACCCTGCCAGCCTTCGTGCCAGTGCAACCGCTACCCAAGCGCACAGTGGATGAGGTGGTAGTGATCGTATTGCCCTTGGGAAGCAAGTCCATCACGGTTAAATGGCCCGCCTCAGATCCAGACGGTTGTGCACGTTTCATCCGCAGTCTCTCGCAATGATTCGCATCGACTCGATCTGGCTCGCCACCGAGCCCTTGGACATGCGAGCAGGCACGGACACAGCGCTGGCCCGCGTTGTCACAGTATTTGGGGCGGCGCAGCCGCACTGCGCCTACCTGTTTGCCAACAAGCGCGCCAACCGGATGAAAGTGCTCGTGCATGATGGTGTAGGCATCTGGCTCGCCGCACGGCGACTGAACCAGGGCAAGTTCCACTGGCCAGGCGTGCATCGTGGCCTAAAGGCAGAGCTCGACGCTGAACAACTACAGGCTTTGGTACTCGGCTTGCCATGGCAGCGAATTGGTTCCGGCGGTGCAATTACAGTGCTCTGAACCACGCTTACCAGCTGTGGCCGTGGCGGTGCTTTGGTAAAATCCACGGCATGACTTCCTCGCCCAATCTCGACCAAATGACGCCCGAACAGCTGCGCGCCCTCGCTGCGCAGTTGCTGTCCAAGGTCGACACCATGGGCAGAGAAAGCCGCCGCGACAAGACCGTTATCGAGCAACTCTCTCACGAGATCGCCATTCTCAAACGGCACAAATTCGCCAAGCGCAGTGAGCAAATCAGCCCGGCGCAAGGCAGCTTGCTGGATGACTTGCTCAACACCGACCTTGAGGCTATCGAGGCAGAACTGAACGCGCTCCGGCCTGAGCCTGCAGCAACCTCATCGCGCCAACAGCCCAAGCGCGCTCCGCTACCACCCCAGTTCCCACGTACGGTCATCCGCCATGAGCCGGAGAGCACACTGTGTGCCTGCGGGTGCCAACTTGAGCGCATCGGCGAAGATGTGAGTGAGAAGCTGGATTACACGCCAGGCGTGTTTACCGTCGAGCAACATGTGCGTGGCAAGTGGGCCTGCCGTCAGTGCGAAACACTGATCCAAGCGCCAGTGCCAGCCCAAGTGATCGACAAAGGCATTCCCACCGCCGGCCTGTTGGCCCATGTGATGGTGGCCAAGTTCGCAGACCACTTGCCGCTGTATCGCCAGGAAAAGATCTTTGGCCGCGCAGGCTTGATCATATCGCGTTCGACGCTGGCGCAGTGGGTAGGCCAAACCGGCGTGCAGCTCCAGCCCTTGGTGGATGCGCTGCGCGAGGCAGTGCTAGCTCAGGACGTTGTACACGCCGATGAAACACCGGTGCAGATGCTGGCACCCGGCGAGAAGAAAACACACCGGGCTTACGTCTGGGCCTACTGCACTACGCCGTTCTCGGCACTGAAGGCGGTAGTCTATGACTTCAGCCTCAGCCGTGCTGGCGAGCATGCGCGTAACTTCCTGGGCACCTGGAATGGCAAGCTGGTCTGCGATGACTTCGCAGGCTACAAGGCCGGCTTCGAGCAGGGCATCACCGAAATCGGCTGCATGGCGCATGCCCGGCGCAAGTTCTTCGACCTGCATGCGGCGAACAAAAGCCAATTAGCAGAACAGGCTCTGCACTCAATCGGCGGGCTGTACGAAGTAGAACGGCAGGCCAAAGACATGAGTAATGAAGATCGCTGGCGATTACGCCAAAAAGTAGCAGTGCCCATCGCAGGCAAGCTGCACGAGTGGATGTTGGCTCAGCGCGAGCGTGTGCCTGAGGGCTCGGCCACAGCCAAGGCACTGGACTACAGCTTGAAACGCTGGGTAGCGCTGACGCGCTACCTGGATGATGGTGCTGTGCCCATCGATAACAATGCGGTCGAGAACCAGATCAGGCCGTGGGCGCTTGGCAGATCAAACTGGCTCTTCGCTGGATCGTTGCGCAGCGGTAAACGCGCGGCTGCAATCATGAGCCTGATCCAGTCAGCTCGCATGAATGGCCATGATCCGTATGCCTACCTCAAGGACGTGCTAACGCGGTTGCCGACGCAGAAGGCTAGCGAGGTCGAGCAACTACTGCCCCATCGGTGGGTGCAGGGCTGACCGGCGCAAGGTGTATTCCCTGTACGCTTACTTGCAAGGTTCCGCGCCAACACGCGAAGCAGACATTCAAGGAGAATGCCATCGCCCATTCAATAACAGCTATTCTTTCCTGCTGTACGCCCTTACTGAGCACGTTGACGTGTTGCCTTGCAACTGACACGCTTAACTGGTGCACATTAGCGGAGCTGGACAATCTGTAGGCGTGTGGCCAGAATCTCAAGCTGGTTTTTGATGCAAGCGTGCCGAGGCTACAGACGTCTGCAGCCAGCGCAGCCATTTTGACTTAACGAGCAGGGACGGCTTATGGCAGAAACCGAGAATATCTCAAGAATGGCGGAGCTTTTGGCATCCGCTATTTTCAAGGAACTCAAGTGGCAGCAGGAAGCACCGCTGAATACCAATTATTCGTGCGTGATTGCCGAATCGCATGGAAAGAAAACCCACCCTGCTGATGTTGTCTATTGGTATAAAGACCCGTACACGGGCAGTCGGGTCTATGTCCTAACTGACTTGAAAAGCTACGCTCGTGGGTCAATTACAGTAGACACCGTAAAAGGCAGCGTGACCAACTTGGCACTATCTGTCGAATGCGCAAAAATCAGTGATGAGTGGCGGCGGAGATTTATTTCTGGCTCCGACAATACGGATCTGGTCGGGATGCTCTTCATATTCAACCATGATCAGGGGTGGGATGCTGAGTTCC
>JAWWDH010000377.1:0-3536 GCA_033720015.1 Pseudomonas sp. | reverse complement strand
GGACCCAATGATTAACAGTCATTTGCTCTACCGACTGAGCTATCGCGGAACAACTGCTCGTATCCTAATGATTAGAAAGGGGAAGTCAATACTTGAATGACTTCCCCTTTGCTTTAGAGAACCGCTGCAATCGCCTGGGTGACGGCGGGCAGGTTGCGCTGGTTGAGTGCCGCGACGCAGATGCGCCCCGTGCCGACAGCGTAGATGCCGAATTCGCCGCGCAGACGCTCGACCTGTTCGGTGGTGAGGCCGGAGTAGGAGAACATGCCACGTTGCTCGGCGACAAAGCTGAAGTCACGTTTGGCACCCAGTGCCGCCAACTGCTCAACCATGGCCATGCGCATGCTGCGAATGCGCTCGCGCATTTCGCCCAGCTCTGTTTCCCACATGCTACGCAGCTCTGGGCTGTTGAGTACGGTGGCCACCACGCTGGCGCCGTGGGTCGGCGGGTTGGAGTAGTTGGTGCGGATCACCCGCTTGACCTGCGACAGCACGCGACCAGTTTCTTCTTGCGAGCCAGTGACGATGGACAGTGCACCGACACGCTCGCCGTACAAGGAGAACGACTTGGAGAACGAGCTGGAAACGAAGAACGTCAGGTCGGACTCGGCAAACAGGCGTACGGCTTCGGCGTCTTGTTCGATGCCATCGCCAAAGCCCTGATAGGCGATGTCGAGGAAGGGCACGTGCTCACGCTCGCGAAGAATTTCCAGCACGGCTTTCCAGTCGTCCAGGGTCAGGTCGACACCGGTCGGATTATGGCAGCAGGCATGCAGCACCACGATGGAGCGAAGGGGCAGGTTCTTCAGGTCTTCGAGCAGACCGCCACGGTTTACGCCGTTGCTGAAAGCATCGTAATAACGGTAGTTGCGTACCGGAAAGCCAGCGGACTCGAACAGCGCGCGGTGGTTTTCCCAGCTTGGGTCGCTGATCGCTACCGTGGCGTCAGGCAGCAAGCGCTTGAGGAAGTCTGCACCGATTTTCAGTGCGCCCGTGCCGCCCAGCGCCTGGGTGGTGATCACGCGGCCTTGCTGAATCAGTGCGGAGTCCTGGCCAAACAGCAGTTTTTGCACGGCTTGGTCATAAGCGGCGATGCCTTCGATCGGCAGATAACCGCGTGGCGCATGGGCCGCGGTGAGGATGGTTTCCGCTTCGGCCACGGCGCGGAGCAGGGGAATACGCCCCTCTTCGGTGGTGTAAACACCCACGCCCAGGTTGACCTTGGTGGTGCGGGGGTCAGCGTTGAATGCTTCGTTGAGGCCCAGGATTGGGTCGCGCGGCGCCATTTCGACGGCAGAGAACAGGCTCATGGGATGCGGCAACTCGAAGAGGAGGGTGAGTATCAAGCAACACCCCGCTACGACTGGGGCTAGGGGTTGCGTAAGTGGGCCGGTAGTATAACGGGCCATAACGCGTGTCGCGACAGCGCGCGCACGCATTTCAGTGTTATGACGTAGGCTTTCAGATCGCGTCACAATCGCTTGTCGAGGTCCGTCATGTCCGAGTTTCAATTGGTCACCCGTTTTCAGCCTGCTGGCGATCAGCCCGAGGCCATTCGGCAGATGGTCGAGGGCCTGGAGGCGGGGCTTTCACACCAAACCTTGCTGGGTGTGACCGGCTCGGGAAAGACCTTTTCCATCGCCAATGTGATCGCGCAGATTCAGCGCCCGACCCTGGTGCTGGCGCCAAACAAGACCTTGGCGGCGCAGTTGTATGGCGAGTTCAAGAGCTTCTTTCCGAATAACGCGGTGGAGTATTTCGTTTCCTACTACGACTACTACCAGCCGGAAGCCTATGTGCCGTCGTCCGATACTTTTATCGAGAAAGACGCTTCGATTAACGACCATATCGAGCAGATGCGCTTGTCGGCGACCAAGGCGCTGTTAGAGCGGCCGGACGCGATCATCGTCACCACTGTGTCGTGCATCTACGGCCTGGGCAGCCCCGAGTCGTATTTGAAAATGGTGTTGCACGTCGACCGTGGCGACAAGATGGACCAGCGCGCCTTGCTGCGTCGCCTGGCCGATTTGCAATACACCCGTAATGACATGGACTTCGCCCGCGCGACCTTCCGCGTGCGCGGCGATGTGATTGACATCTTTCCGGCGGAATCCGATCTGGAAGCCATCCGTATCGAGCTGTTCGACGATGAAGTCGAAAGCATCTCGGCGTTTGATCCGCTGACTGGTGAGGTGATTCGCAAGCTGCCGCGTTTTACCTTCTACCCCAAGAGCCACTACGTGACTCCGCGTGAGGTGCTGCTGGAGGCGGTGGAGAAGATCAAGGTCGAGTTGGTCGATCGCCTGGAATACCTGCGCAGCAATAACAAACTGGTTGAGGCCCAGCGCCTAGAGCAACGCACCCGCTTCGATCTGGAGATGATTATCGAGCTGGGTTACTGCAACGGCATCGAAAACTATTCGCGCTATCTCTCTGGGCGCGACTCCGGCCAGCCGCCACCGACCTTGTACGACTACCTGCCGGATCAGGCGCTGCTGGTAATCGACGAGTCCCACGTGTCGGTGCCGCAAGTCGGGGCGATGTACAAGGGCGACCGCTCGCGCAAGGAAACCCTGGTCGAGTACGGCTTCCGTTTGCCTTCGGCGCTGGACAACCGGCCGATGAAGTTCGAAGAGTGGGAGGCAGCCAGCCCGCAAACCATCTTTGTCTCGGCGACGCCGGGTAACTACGAAGCCGAGCATGCTGGGCGGGTGATTGAGCAAGTAGTGCGGCCCACCGGTCTGGTTGATCCGCAAATCGAAGTGCGCCCGGCGCTGACTCAGGTCGATGATCTGCTCTCGGAAATCCACAAGCGCGTGGCCATCGAAGAGCGTGTGCTGGTGACCACCCTGACCAAGCGCATGGCCGAGGATTTGACCGATTATTTAGCCGATCACGGGGTTCGGGTACGTTACCTGCACTCGGATATCGACACCGTGGAACGGGTCGAAATCATTCGCGACCTGCGCATCGGGGTTTTTGATGTGTTGGTGGGGATCAACCTGTTGCGCGAAGGCTTGGACATGCCGGAAGTGTCATTGGTGGCGATTCTCGATGCTGACAAGGAAGGCTTTCTGCGTTCCGAGCGTTCGCTGATCCAGACCATCGGCCGCGCCGCGCGTAACCTCAATGGTCGGGCGATTCTCTATGCTGACCGCATGACCGGCTCCATGGAGCGCGCCATCGGTGAAACCGAGCGGCGCCGTGACAAGCAGATCGCCTTCAACGCAGCCAATGGCATTATCCCCAAAGGGGTGTTCAGGGACGTTAAGGACATCCTTGAGGGCGCTAACGTGCCCGGATCGCGTAGTAAAAAACGCAAAGGCATGGCTCAGGCGGCGGAGGAAAACGCGCGTTATGAGAACGAACTGCGCTCGCCGAGCGAGATCAGCAAGCGCATTCGTCAGCTCGAAGAGAAGATGTATGCACTGGCCCGCGACCTGGCAGTCGAAGCGGCCGCGCAAATGCGTGACGAGATCCAGAAGCTGCGTGACCGACTGCTGCAGGTCTAGTCAGGTTCTTTAGGGGGGTAGGAT
>JAWWDH010000376.1:0-3540 GCA_033720015.1 Pseudomonas sp. | reverse complement strand
TTGAGCGTCAATTCAGCGGTTATTACAAAGCAGCTGCCGGCAAGAAAGGCGCTACTGGTGAGAACCTGCTGCAACTGCTCGAGTGCCGTCTGGATAACGTGGTTTATCGTATGGGCTACGGCTCTACTCGCGCTGAATCCCGTCAGCTGGTATCGCATAAGTCGATCAGCGTAAACGGCAATACTGTAAACGTTCCGTCCTACCAGGTTAAAGCTGGCGACGTCGTTGCAGTTCGCGAGAAGTCGAAGAATCAGCTGCGCATTGTTCAAGCTCTCGAGCTGTGTGCCCAGCGTGGCCGCGTTGAATGGGTAGATGTAGACACCGCGAATAAGTCTGGCGTGTTTAAAAGCGTCCCGGCTCGCAGTGATCTCTCCGCTGACATCAACGAAAGCCTGATTGTCGAGCTCTACTCCAAGTAAGGGCTAGAAAATAGGTGCATCCATGCAGATTTCGGTAAATGAGTTCCTGACCCCCCGTCACATTGATGTGCAGGTGGTCAGTCCGACCCGCGCCAAGATCACTCTCGAGCCTCTCGAGCGTGGCTTTGGCCACACCCTGGGCAACGCGCTGCGCCGCATCCTGTTGTCCTCTATGCCTGGCTGTGCAGTAGTTGAGGCTGAGATTGACGGTGTACTCCATGAGTACAGCGCCATCGAAGGTGTTCAGGAAGATGTCATTGAAATCCTGCTCAACCTGAAAGGTCTGGCTGTCAAACTGCACGGTCGTGACGAAGTGACACTGACTCTGGCGAAGAAGGGCTCGGGTGTAGTTACCGCTGCCGATATTCAGCTGGATCACGATGTCGAAATCGTCAATGGCGACCACGTAATCGCCAATATGGCTTCCACTGGCGCGCTGAACATGAAGCTCACCATAGCTCGTGGTCGCGGCTATGAGCCGGCTGATGCTCGTCAGAGCGATGAAGACGAAAGCCGCAGCATTGGTCGCTTGCAGCTGGATGCTTCGTTCAGCCCGGTACGCCGTGTCTCGTACGTGGTGGAAAACGCTCGTGTTGAGCAGCGTACTAACTTGGACAAGCTGGTTATCGACTTGGAGACCAACGGTACTCTGGATCCTGAAGAGGCCATTCGTCGTGCTGCAACCATTCTGCAACAGCAGTTGGCTGCGTTCGTCGACCTCAAGGGTGACAGTGAGCCTGTTGTTATCGAACAGGAAGATGAGATCGATCCGATCCTTCTTCGTCCGGTTGATGACCTGGAACTGACTGTACGTTCGGCCAACTGCCTCAAGGCAGAGAACATTTACTACATCGGTGATCTGATTCAGCGCACCGAAGTAGAATTGTTGAAAACGCCGAACTTGGGCAAGAAGTCCTTGACTGAAATCAAGGACGTTCTGGCTTCTCGCGGTCTTTCCCTCGGTATGCGCCTCGACAACTGGCCACCGGCAAGTCTGAAGAAAGACGATAAGGCGACTGCCTGATCGTCATCATCACCGAACGTGAGTTTGGTAAGGAATTGAACCATGCGTCATCGTAAAAGTGGCCGTCACCTCAGCCGCACCAGCGCACACCGCAAGGCCATGTTCCAGAACATGGCGGTATCGCTGTTCGAGCATGAGCTGATCAAAACTACTCTGCCGAAAGCCAAAGAGCTGCGTCGCGTTGCTGAGCCGCTGATTACTCTGGCTAAAGAAGACAGCGTTGCCAATCGTCGTCTGGCCTTCGACCGTACGCGTTCGAAAGCTATCGTCGGTAAGCTGTTCAACGACCTGGGCAAGCGCTACGCCACCCGTCAGGGCGGTTACCTGCGTATCCTCAAGTGCGGCTTCCGTACTGGCGACAATGCTCCAATGGCCTATGTTGAGCTGGTTGACCGTCCGGTCGCTGGTGCAGCTGTAGACGCTGAGTAAGTTGTTGGTTGTATAAAAAACCGGGCCTTGGCCCGGTTTTTTTATGGGTTTAATTTGCTGCGTGTTTAGCCTTGTGCTTGACCCTTGCGTTACGCGCGGCCAGCATTAACGTCTGTGCCGCTCGGTTAAGGAACTGCCTATGAAAGGTCATGTAGAAGTTATTGATTACCTGAAAATGCTGCTTAAGGGCGAGCTGGCGGCGCGTGATCAGTATTTCGTGCATTCGCGCCTGTATGAGGACTGGGGCTTTACTAAGTTGTACGAGCGGATCAACCATGAAATGGAAGAGGAAACTCAGCACGCGGACGCGATCCTCAAGCGCATTCTATTTCTAGAAGGCACGCCGGACATGGTTGCTGATCGCTTTAGCTTCGGCCAGACGGTGCCGGAGATGCTTAAGCTTGACCTCGCGCTGGAGTACCAGGTGCGAGCGGCGTTGAGCAAAGGCATTGCGTTATGCGAGCAGCACCAAGACTATCAGAGCCGAGACCTGCTGCTGATTCAGCTCAAGGACACCGAGGAGGATCATGCCTACTGGTTGGAGGTCCAACTGGGGTTGATCGATAGAATTGGCCTTGAGAACTACCTGCAAGCGCAGATGTAAGATGTTCATCGATAACAAAAAGCCCCGGACTTCCGGGGCTTTTTGTTATCGCGTACTTACTAAAGGGGCGCGGCTAGTCGCGGTCGCGCTCCAGCAGTGGCTTGAGGAAGTAACCGGTATGCGACTGTGGCATTTCCGCGACTTCTTCGGGCGTGCCACAGGCAATAATCTGCCCGCCTTTTGAGCCCCCTTCCGGGCCGAGGTCGACCAGCCAGTCGGCGGTCTTGATCACGTCGAGGTTATGCTCGATCACCACTACGGTGTTGCCGTGATCGCGCAGGCGATGCAGCACGTCGAGCAGCTGCTGAATATCGGCAAAGTGCAGGCCGGTGGTCGGTTCGTCGAGGATATACAGGGTCTTGCCGGTGTCGCGCTTGCTCAGCTCGCGGGAGAGTTTTACCCGTTGCGCTTCACCGCCCGATAGGGTGGTCGCGCTTTGCCCCAGCTTGATATAGGACAAACCGACATCCATCAACGTCTGCAGCTTTCGCGCCAGTGCGGGCACGGCATCGAAGAACACCCGGGCTTCCTCGATGGTCATGTCGAGCACTTCGGTAATGCTTTTGCCCTTGTACTTCACTTCCAAGGTTTCGCGGTTGTAGCGCTTGCTCTTGCACACGTCGCAGGGGACGTAGATGTCCGGTAGGAAGTGCATCTCCACCTTGATCAGGCCGTCGCCCTGGCATGCTTCGCAACGCCCACCCTTGACGTTGAAGCTGAAACGCCCTGGGCCGTAACCGCGTGAGCGTGATTCCGGCACGCCAGCGAACAGCTCGCGGATTGGGGTGAACAGGCCGGTATAGGTCGCAGGGTTAGAGCGTGGCGTGCGGCCGATGGGGCTCTGGTCTATATCTACCACTTTGTCCAAGTGCTGCAGGCCATCGATGCTGTCGTGCGCGGAGGCTTCCAGAGTGGTTGCGCCGTTAAGTGCAGTGGCGCTCAGCGGATAGAGGGTGTTGTTGATTAGGGTCGATTTGCCCGAGCCGGATACGCCGGTCACGCAAGTCAGCAGGCCAATCGGAATATCCAGGTCGACATTGCGTAGGTTGTTGCCGCGTGCGCCC
>JAWWDH010000375.1:0-3545 GCA_033720015.1 Pseudomonas sp. | reverse complement strand
GGCCAGCTCGGCCTCGATGGACACACGGGCCATGGCTGCTGCAGTAGGGGCGGCGGCTGCAGGCCACCACTGGCCTTCGCGCAGTTGATTGTCTGCTGGCAGCTCGGCTGCCCAGGTCAGGCTGAGGTCACGGTTGATGGCCCGGGTTCCGCGATCGCGATTGCCATCTTCCTTGCTTACCTCGGTGCGCACGGGCTCGCCGTTGATGCTGACCAGACGTCCTGGCGTGACCGGGTAGAGCGGGGCGCTGAGTGCACCGATATTCTCCAGTGCCTGGCTGAACGCCTGTTGTTCAGCTGGCAGCACGTTCAGCACGAAGTGGTTGGGAGCGTCATCCGGTAATTGATTCTGCCAGGTGCTGAGCAGCTCGGTCCGCAGGATCAGGACAACCAGCATGCACATGAAAATCAGACCGAATGACAGCATCTGCGTGGCGGCGGCCGTTGGGCGCTTGAGCAGTTCACCGCTGCCCAACCGCCAGGCCAGGCTGGCCTCGCGCAGCTTGCCGGCGACCGCGCGCAGCAGCAGCCAGGCGAGCAGCCCAAGCAGCAATGCAGCGAGTGCTCCGCCGAACAGCATGGCCAGGGTGATGGTCAGATCGCCGGTGAACTGCCACATCAGCAGGCTGAGGACGGCGAGGGCGAGCCCATAGATCAGCCAGCTGCTGACAGGCATCGGTTCGAGGTCGCGGCGCAGCACCCGCAAAGGTGCGACGTTGCCAAGTCGCAGCAGCGGCGGCAGGGCGAATCCGAGCAGTGCGCTGAAGCCGGTAGCCGCGCCAACCAGCAGCGGCAAGACGCCCGGCTCCGGCAACTGTGGGGGCAGCAGATCGGCGAGCAGTTGCATCAGGCCCCACTGCACGACAAGCCCCAGGGCGAGGCCGGCCACGGTGGCAATGATCCCGATATACAGTAGTTGCAGGGTGAACAGGGTGAGCACCTGCCGGCGTTGCAGTCCCATACAGCGCAGCAGGGCGCTACTGTCGAAATGACGAAGCGCAAAACGCCCGGATGACAGTGCCACGGCAACCCCAGCCAAAATAATGGCCGCAATGCTGGCAAGGCCTAGGAACTGATTGGCCCGCGTTAGCGCATTGCCAACCTGGCGGTTTCCGTCTTCCACGCCGCTGAGTCGCTGGTTTACCGCCAGCAGCGGGTCTATCCAGTTACGGTAACGCTCCAGTGCCTGGCGTTCGCCGCTCAACAGCAAGCGATAGGTTACCCGGCTGCCGGGCTGGACCACGCCGGTCGCGTCAAGGTCATCGAGGTTCATCAGCACCCGCGGGGTGAGACTGTAGAAGTCGCTTGCACGGTCAGGTTCATGGGTCAGTACAGCGCTAATTCGCAGCGTCGCATAGCCAACCTCCAGGCTGTCGCCGACCTGAACTCCCAGCTGGTTCAGCAAGCGTGGTTCCACCCAGATTTCACCGGCAGCCGGTACGGAGCGGGTTGCTGTTTCCTCGGCAAAAGCGGAACGGCTGATACGTAACTCGCCGCGCAAGGGATACGCCGCGTCAACCGCCTTGACACTGGATAGCTGCATTGCCGAGTCGCTGGCCATGACGCTGGAAAACTCGAGCTGACGACTGAGCATCAGGTCATTGACTGCCGCCTGCTCTGCGTAACTGTCCGGCAAGGGGCTACGCGAGGAGACAACCAGATCGGCGCCCAGAAACTCTGCGGCGCGATCGGTCATGCTGCGCTCAAGCCGTTGGGTAAACAGACTTTTTTCCATGAAAACCACATCGTGCAGCGCCTGGCCAGCAACACCATTGACAGCGCTGCCGAGGTTTGCATTTGCACCATACAGCGCATGTACTCGATTCTCAGTGGCCAGGAGATCGACGAAAGTGCCGAAGATGAATCCCTATTCGAAACCAAGCAACTGCTAAAACAAGCCAAATACGTACGCTATAACCCAGCTGTGCCCATCGAGAGCTTTGACTTCATTATTGTCGACGAATGCCACCGCTCCATTTACAACCTGTGGAAACAAGTACTCGACTATTTCGATGCCTTCCTCATTGGCCTGACCGCCACACCGGATAAACGCACCCTCGGTTTCTTTAATGAAAACATCGTTGCCGAATACAGTTATGAAGACTCGGTGCTCGACGGCGTGAACGTCGGTTACGACGTGTTTGAAATAGAAACCGCTATTACCCAAGCGGGTAGCTCGCTTAAAGCCAAAGAATGGGTGGACCACCGTGACAAACTCACCCGCAAAAAACGTTGGGACCAAACCGAAGAAGACAAGCAATACACCGGTAAAGAACTCGACCGCTCAGTTGTCAACATAAGCCAAATACGCCAAGTGATCCGCGCTATGAAACTGGCCGTTGAAAAACAAATATTCCCGAACCGGGCTGAAACCCCCAAAACTTTGATATTTGCCAAAACCGACAGCCACGCCGACGACATCATTCAAATGGTTCGTGAAGAATACGGCCAGGGCAATGAGTTCTGTAAAAAAGTCACCTACAACGCCAAAGACCCAGACGGCACCCTCAGTGACTTCCGCAACGAATTTAACCCGCGCATTGCCGTTACTGTGGATATGATCGCCACCGGAACCGACGTAAAACCGCTGGAAGTACTGCTGTTTATGCGCGACGTGCGCAGCAAAGGCTATTACGAACAAATGAAAGGCCGAGGCGTACGCAGCTTGGGCTATGAAGAGCTGCACCGCGTCAGCCAAAGTGTGACCAGCGCCAAAGACCGCTTTATATTAATAGACGCCGTTGGCGTGGAGCGCTCCCTGAAAACCGAACGCCGCCCGCTGGAACGTAACCCCGGCCTGGCGATGAAAGACTTACTGCAAGGCGTAGCCATGGGGCACCGCGACAACGACACCCTGCAAAGCCTCGCCAACCGCTTAACCCGGCTCAACAAACAGCTCGATAAAAAGACTTTAAATAAATTAGAAATAGAGACCGGCCAAAACGTACAGCAGCTCGCCAAACAGCTACTGAAATCGATAGACCCCGATGTCATTGCCCAAAAAGCGCTCGATAACGCCAAACAACAGGGCATTACCCGCGCTGCCGAGCATCTAAGTGAACAAGAGCTCAACACCGCACGCGAACAATTAGTAAGCGAAGCCTGTAAACCGTTCGACAATCCCAAACTACGCGAACACATAGAAAGCGCCCGGCGCGACCGCGAACAGATTATCGACCACATTAACCTCGACACCGTGCTCGGCGCTAACTTCAGCGCGCAAACCGATGCCAACGCTGAAAAGCTGGTGCAAACCTTTGTGCAATTTATAGAGCAGCACAAAGACGACATTGAAGCGCTCAGCTTCTTTTACCAACAACCGTACCAGCGCCGTGAACTCACCTTTGCTATGATCGAACAACTGTACGAGCAATTACAAAAGCCGCCACTGTTATTAACCAACGACAAGCTCTGGCACGCCTACAGCCGCATCAGCAATAAGCCCGTAAAAGGCCTAAGCCAACAACGGCAGTTAACCGACATTATCGCCTTAGTGAAATTTGCGCTCGGCATCGAAACCGAACTAAAACCCTTTGCCGAACAAGT
>JAWWDH010000374.1:0-3547 GCA_033720015.1 Pseudomonas sp. | reverse complement strand
CAGCGGACGATCGAATTGGTACTCACCGAAGATATCGCCTGCCAGGCACGACTTACCGCACACCATGTAGGTGTACTCGCCATTGCAGGGCTCCATCTTGGCGTTGAGCCGGTAGATCAGCAGATCAAGCAGGTGCGCTTCGATCGAGCTGTCGACCACGGCCAAATGCTTACCGTTGTACAGGGTGTCGAGCACCGTGACTTCCAGCGAAGAACTCAGGGTGATCGCCGCCTCGCCCGGTTCCAGATACACCTGCACACCGAAACGCTCGGAGAACGCCTTGAGCCGTGCGCAGAACTGATCCAGCGGATAGCCCTCGCCGGTGAAGTGAATGCCGCCACCGAGGCTGACCCATTCAACCTGCTGCAGCAGATGGCCAAAGCGCTCTTCGATAGTCCCGAGCATCTGGTCGAACAGCTCAAAGCTGCCGTTCTCACAGTTGTTGTGGAACATAAAGCCGGAGACTTTATCCATCACCGTGGCGATCTTTTCCGGGTCCCACTCGCCCAAGCGGCTGAACGGCCGCGCCGGGTCGGCCAGCAGGTAATCCGAGCTGCTCACCTGCGGATTAACCCGCAGGCCACGCACCTTGCCGGCGGACGCTTCGGCAAAGCGCTCGAGCTGACCGATGGAGTTGAAGATGATCTTGTCGCAGTTAGCCAGCATCTCGGGGATTTCATCGTCGGCCCAGGCCACGCTGTAGGCGTGGGTTTCACCGGCGAACTTCTGCCGACCGAGCTTGAGCTCGTACAAGGACGACGAGGTGGTGCCGTCCATGTATTGCTGCATCAGGTCGAACACCGACCAGGTGGCAAAGCACTTGAGTGCCAGCAACGCCTTGGCACCGGAGTGTTCGCGCACGTAGGCGATCTTCTCCAGGTTACCCAGCAGCTTTTGCTTATCGATGAGGTAGTACGGTGTCTTGATCATCTCTATGCCTATGCAAGGTCGGCCGGCAGGCAATCAGCGGTGCTGACCCCTCCCCGAAAAGTGGGGGCGAATTGTGCCGACAACCGGCGCATATCGAAAGGGCAATGGGGACATTTCGTCGATTACCTGACCGCCAATGACCCATGCAGGCAATCACCACGGTCCCGCGCACGCCAACCAGAGCCGGCAGAATGCCCGTCAGCGATGGCAGCCACATGACAAACGGCGTCATGCAGGCCGATAACTGACACTCAAGCCTTGACCATAGCATGCAGTACAATCGCCACTTTTTTGCGAAAGCCCGCGGAGCGGATGCCCCGATGATTGATCCCAAGCGCGTATTGCGCGCCCTAGCTGAACACTGGACGTTGCTTGAGCCGCTCTGTGAGCGCTTTGATACCGGCACATTGAGCCTGGTGGAACTGCGCAACCAACTCGGCAATCAGCTGCCTGAAGGCACGCCAACCGATGTCACGGCCCTGCTCGACCAGTGGATTCGTCTGGATATCCTGGTGCCGGTGGCCAAGAGCCCAAATCGCTTCGAGCTCAATGCGCAGATTCACGACTTCCTCGCCTACCTGCGCCGCGAACACCGCCTGGGCCTGTGCCTGGAGATCGAGGCCTACTTGCGCCACCTTGAGCGTCTGGCGGGCTATATCAAGGATGCGTTTGAAGTGCGCGACGCCGCCGATCTGGCCCGTCAGCTGCGCCTGCTCGACATGCGCGTGCGCGACGTACTGAAAAAGCTGGCCAATGACGAGCAAGCCCTGGTGGCAGTGGCCGACCGGGCCAAGACCAGCGACCGGCAGATTCCGCTGCGTCAGCGTTACGCCGAAGTACTGGCGACCTGGGATGAATACGTCGAGCCGATGATTCAGCTGGTCGCCGCCGACGGTGCCTTCGAGCAGGGCGTGTACCGCGTCGAGCACGTATTGCTGCGCCTACTGGGCGAACAACAGCGCCTCGGCCAATTGGTCGATGATGACCTGCTGCTGCGCACCCACGCGCGCATCCTGGAAATGCAAACCACCGCCCAGCTGACCTTGCGCCGCGCCCGCGAGCTGTTACTGCCGCTGCGAGAAGAGGCACGCCGGCATAACGCGGTAACCCGTGGCGCAGCGCTGGCCCTGGCGGCGATCCGTAAAAAGGGACTGGACGCCGTGCCGCAAGCCTCACTGCCACTGTTCAGCCGCCCGCAAAGCACCTTTCTCGGCACGGCCTCGCAGGTGGAAGCCTACGTCTATGCCCTCGCCCGTTTCGAACCCAAGCCCGCGCAATTCCCCAAGGCCCACAGCAGCCGCAAGGGCGAAGCGCCGCGCGCGCCACGTACCGCTCGGGAAATGCTCGAGCGCTGCGAGCAGGCACTGCCGCTGCCCGACCTGATGGTCTGGCTGCTGGAGCAGGAGCCCGAAGGCGCCACCGATGAATTGCTCTACTGGTTTTCGCGCCTGTCCCGCGACAGCCGCTTCCAACGCGAGCGCCTTGAGCGCCGCGACTACCTCACCCGCGAGCATCAGGTCAGCCTGAGCTCCTTTGCCCTGATCAAGCCGGCCGGGACCACTGCACTATGAATATCGACCTGAAAGAACTCAGCCAACTCGCCCCGATCTTCCGCGAGCTGTTCAAGGGCTACCACATCAGTCGCAGCCACCCGGAGCTGTATACCCAACTGGCCGGCCAACAGGATGCCTACCGCGCCTTGTTCAAAGCCTTGGGCTATGAGCTGACCTGCGACAGCCGCGGCTTCTACTATTTCGTCCCAGAGCAGATGGGCGCCCAGGTCAACAAGACCGCTCAGCGCCTGGCACTGTTCACCTTTATTCTGGTGGAGCACCTCGCCGACCAGGGCCGCGACCCGCTGGCCGTGCTGGATGGTGGCAGCCTCGGCCGTGACGAACTGCCGGCGCTGCTGGAGAAGTACCGCGACCTGTTCCTCCAGGCCGAAGTCACCACGGTTGAGGAGCTGGAAGAAAAAATCATGCGCCGCCTGACGCAGCTCGGTTTTGCCGGCGAGGACAACGGCATCTACCGCTTTCTCGCGCCCATGCACCGCTTCCTCGATGTGTGCCTGAGCGTGCAACAAGATCGCGACCTGGCCGCTACCCTGCACAGCAGCCTGCCACTGCCCACCCCGGTGCTGCTCGACGATGAGCCGGAAGACGCGATCATCCGGCTGGCCGACGAGCCGCTCGAAGAGTCTGAAGAAGTCGCCCTGGCTCGCGCCATGGCCGAAGAACGTGACGCCCAGGAGACCCGCGCATGAGCCAGGAACGCTACGGCATCCGCCGCTTCGCCCTATTGAATACCGCCGGCTATAGCCTCGGCCTGTTCCCGCTGGAAAATCCGCTGTCGGTTTACGGTGCGAACAACCTGGGCAAGTCCGCCTCGATCAACGCCCTGCAATTTCCGATTCTGGCGCGCATGTCCGACATGAGCTTCGGCAAATACAGCCTGGAACAGTCGCGCAAGTTCTACGTCGCCTCGGACACCAGCTACATCCTGGTCGAAGTCGCCCTGCCCCACGGCCCGCATGTGATTGGCGTGGCCGGGCGCGGGCCGGGTGGAGGCTTCGGCCACCAGTTCTTCGCCTACCAAGGCACCCTGGACTTGGAGCATT
>JAWWDH010000373.1:0-3565 GCA_033720015.1 Pseudomonas sp. | reverse complement strand
TTGCGTTCGATGGTGGGGACGACTGGGGTGCAGTGGGCCTGGCATTCATTATCGTGGTGGTAGTGAAGGGCGGCGGCAAAAACCGAGTGCAATACCTGAGGCTGACCTACGACCAGGGCAGGGAGATGGCGCGACACGCCGAGATTACCCAGAAAACTGGCATAGCGATTTACTTCTGCGACCCGCACAGCCCTTGGCAGCGCGGCAGCAACGAAAACATCAACGGTCTGATCCGTCAGTACCTGCCCAAGGGGACGGACTTGTCGGGACACAGCCAAGAACAGCTGGATGCCATTGCCTTGCAACTGAATATGCGCCCCCGTAAACGCTTCGATTTCAAATGTCCGATCGAAATAATGAGTGAGGTGATGCAAAAGGCCACGGCTATGCGGCACGATGCACCCACTTCAATCCAATAACTGTGTTGCACTCAGCTCCTGCAACCGCCCACTGAAAGGGTAAAGCCCATCGCGTTACGGTGGTCGCCCTCAGTCAGAGAAAGGTATTGTGAGTTATCACAAGTGAGTAATTCGCCAGAGGCGATAGGCGTGATCGCATTCAGGTCATTGCCGATTGGATTTGGGCGCTGGCGAAGTAGCGCCAATTGACGAACATAGTCCTGATACTCGGCCTCTTCATATTCCTCTGGGTGGTCAGGATTTGAGCCGGGTGGCTCGTCTAGCTGTTGATGAAAACGGTCAAGAATCACATGGTCGAACATCAAAAATGGCACTTGCCCTTTGTCGGGATCAAAGCCATCGAGGACTAAATAGATTTCCGACACAGTGACCGATGCCGCTACGTGGTTATACAGCTGCTGGACTGTGTCAAAGTCAGCCTGTGAAATGCGGCCCGTGGCGACTACGTCTTCTTTATCGCTGCTGCGATTGTTTGGGGCTATTTCACGCACGCCGGGGAGCAGTGAAATGGTGCGAATAGTGTGATAGGTACGCTGCAGGATGCCTTCGACTTCGCTGGATTTACTCTGTAGGGCAAAGCGCATTTCGCGGTTGAGCTGCTCGCGAATAGCGTCACTGTTTGCTATCCAGTTACGGCCGATCAGCAGTGTGCTGAAAAGCAGCAGGGTAGTGAAAATTCCTGTGAGTATTTGGGGCAAATAACTCAGTAGCGTTTCCTTGTAGCCCGTCTTCATTTACAGCCCCTTATTTGATAACTGCGCGTCGCACATGGCTTCTAACCAGCTAAAAGCAAGAATAAGCGGTAGGGGCAGCGGCTTAAGCTTTAAGACTAGATAGTAGCGCATGGCCATGACTGTACCAGCAAGCATGAGCTGTCGTTGGTAGCGAGTCGCGGTCTTTGCTGGTTGTCTAGCGCCTTACTGCTGCTCGGCTTAGCCGCTTTCATTCAAGATTCTTATTTACCCTTAGCGGGATCAATCGCCACGTAACCCATTGCTACTATCGGAGTTGAAATCACCGGAAGGACGTAGATGAGCATTTGTTGCACCAGGAAACTCTCTGTTAGCAGTACCTTCTATACCGAAAAGGGGGCACATGTGGAACAGCTTGAGCAGCAAATACTTCAGGTCAACGGAATCGACCTGAGCCTTTACAGTGCCGGGCCTGCAGCGGGACGGCCGGTCTGGCTGCTGCATGGGTTCCCCGAGTGCTGGCATTCCTGGCGGCAGCAGATTGCACCCTTGGCGGCTGCAGGCTATCGCGTACTAATTCCGGAAATGCGCGGCTACGGCCAAAGCAGCGCGCCGCGTGAGCCTGCTGCGTATGACGTGCTGACGATCTGCGCTGATATTCAGGCCGCCATGGATCAGCTCGGGCAGCATCAGGTATGCGTAGTGGGGCACGACTGGGGTGCACCGATTGCTTGGCACCTGGCCTTGCTTGAACCGACGCGGATAAAAGCGGTTGTTGGCATGGCGGTGCCTTTCGGCGGACGCCCCAAACAGCCGGCCATCGACATCATGCGTCAGCTGTATGCCGGGCACTTTCATTACATCCTGCACTTTCAGGAGCCTGGCGTAGCCGAGGCGGAAATGGATGCCGATATAGCCCGTACCTTGCGCATGATGATGCACAACACTTCAGCTGCCGTGCCCAAGGATCATTTCCTGCAGGACAAGCCTGCCGGGGCTGGCTTGTTTGATGGCATGCATGACCCGGGCACGTTGCCAGCCTGGTGTGACGCAGCAGCCTTTGCCGAATACCTGAACACCTTCAAAGGGCGTGGTTTCTATGGCGCGGTCAACTGGTATCGAAATTTCGAGCGCAACTGGCAGCGTACCGAGGCATTGGTCGAGCGACAGATTGAGCAACCGGCGCTGTTCTTGCTCGGCGATATGGACCCGGTCGGCACGCTGGAGGCGTACACCCTGAAACAGATGCCCAAGCGCATTGTGCAATTAGAGCAGCATGTGCTGAAAGACTGCGGGCACTGGATTCAGAACGAGCAGGCTGGGCAGGTTAATCAGCTGTTACTGGATTTTTTGAGTCGCCACTACGCCTGAGTCCGGCCACGCCAAACAAAAACGCCCCGTTCGCAGGTTCTGCGAGCGGGGCGTTTTAGGTTACCGCAGACGTTAAACGATCACACCCTGGCTGCGCAGGTAGTCGTCGTAGGTGCCGCTGAAGTCGGTGATGCCGTTGGCTGACAGCTCGATGATGCGAGTGGCCAGGGAGCCCACAAACTCACGGTCGTGGCTGACGAAAATCAGCGTACCCGGGTAGTTTTCCAGCGCCAGGTTCAGCGCCTCGATGGATTCCATGTCCAAGTGGTTGGTCGGTTCGTCCATCACTAGCACGTTGGGCTTTTGCAGGATCAGCTTGCCGAACAGCATGCGACCTTGCTCACCACCGGAGATGACCTTCACCGATTTGAGGATTTCGTCGTTGCTAAACAGCATGCGTCCGAGCGTGCCGCGGATCATCTGCTCACCGGTGGTCCATTGACCCATCCAGTCGAACAGGCTGACGTCGTCTTCAAAGTCGTGGGCGTGGTCCTGGGCGTAGTAGCCGATTTCGGCACTGTCGGTCCATTTTACGCTACCGGCATCCGGGGTCAGTTCGCCGACCAGGGTGCGTAGCAGGGTGGTTTTACCGATACCGTTCGGGCCGATAATCGCCACGCGCTCGCCGGCTTCAACCTGGAAGCTGAAGTTTTTGAACAGGGCCTTGCCGTCGAAGCCCTTGGCCATTTTGTCGATCATTACGGCCTGGCGGTGCAGCTTCTTGTTCTGTTCAAAACGAATGAACGGGCTGACGCGGCTGGATGGCTTGACCTCGGCCAGCTGGATCTTGTCAATCTGCTTGGCGCGCGAGGAGGCCTGCTTGGATTTCGAGGCGTTGGCCGAAAAGCGGCTAACGAAGCTTTGCAGCTCGTTGATCTGGGCTTTCTTCTTGGCGTTATCCGACAGCAACTGCTCGCGCGACTGGGTCGCGGCGGTCATGTACTCATCGTAGTTGCCCGGGAACAGGCGCAGCTCGCCGTAATCCAGGTCAGCCATGTGGGTGCACACGCTGTTGAGGAAGTGACGGTCGTGAGAAATGATGATCATGGTGCTGTTGCGCTGGGTGAGGATGTTTTCCAGCCA
>JAWWDH010000372.1:0-3567 GCA_033720015.1 Pseudomonas sp. | reverse complement strand
GTTGGAGAGCAATAATGCCAACGTTGGTGCGGGCTACATTGAACGCAGCGGCGAGCAGTTCCTGATCCGCGCCCCTGGGCAGGTTGGCAATATCGCTGACATCGCCAACATCATCATCAAGAACACCGATGGTGTTCCTGTCCGTATCGGTGATGTGGCTGAAGTTGGGCTGGGTAAAGAACTGCGTACCGGTGCTGCCACCGAAAACGGTCAGGAGGTGGTGCTCGGCACCGCCTTTATGTTGATTGGTGAGAACAGCCGCTATGTATCGCAGGCTGTCGACCAGCGCATAAAGGAGATCAATCGCAACCTGCCGAAAGGAGTCATAGCGAAGACGGTCTATGACCGCACCGTATTGGTCGATAAAGCCATCAATACGGTGAAGAAGAACCTGATCGAAGGCGCTCTGCTGGTTATCGCTATCCTGTTCCTGTTCCTGGGTAACATCCGTGCAGCGCTCATCACAGCAATGGTGATTCCGCTGTCGATGCTGTTCACCTTTACGGGCATGGTCAGCAACAAGGTCAGCGCGAACCTGATGAGCCTTGGCGCACTCGATTTCGGCATCATCATCGATGGTGCCGTGGTGATCGTAGAGAACTGCGTGCGTCGTTTGGCTCACGCCCAGGCCGCAGCAGGCCGAACGTTGACCCGTAATGAGCGCTTCCATGAGGTGTTCGCGGCGTCGAAGGAGGCGCGTCGTCCACTGCTGTTCGGCCAACTGATCATTATGGTGGTGTACCTGCCGATATTTGCGCTGACCGGCGTGGAAGGCAAGATGTTCCACCCGATGGCGTTCACGGTGGTGGCAGCCCTGTTCGGGGCCATGATCCTCTCGGTGACGTTCGTCCCGGCAGCTGTTGCACTCTTCCTCAATGGCAACGTCAGTGAAAAAGAAAACCGGCTGATGACCTGGGTCAAGCAAGGCTATGCGCCGTTGCTGGATTGGGTCATGGTCAGCAAACCGTTGGTGTTGACTATTGCGGCAGTCATGATGGTGTTGTCGGGCTTGGCTGCTTCGCGGATGGGTAGCGAGTTCGTACCAAGTCTGGATGAAGGCGATATCGCTCTGCATGCCATGCGCATCCCAGGTACCAGCCTCTCGCAGGCAATTGAAATGCAGGTGCAACTCGAACAACGGATCAAATCCTTTGCCGAGGTTGATACGGTATTCGCCAAGCTTGGAACCGCTGAAGTTGCAACCGATCCAATGCCGCCGAACGTGGCGGATAACTTTGTCATGCTCAAGCCCCGTGACCAATGGCCTGATCCTGATCGCAGCAAAGCCGATCTGGTTGCAGCGATGCAGGAGGCGGTCGAGCAGGTTTCCGGCAACAACTACGAGTTTACCCAGCCTATACAGATGCGCTTCAACGAGCTGATCTCCGGCGTACGCAGTGACGTCGCGGTAAAAGTGTTTGGCGACGACATGGATGTGATGAACGAGACCGCCGAGCAAATTGCTGAGGTGCTGGAGGGCATTCCGGGTTCAGCCGATGTGAAGGTCGAACAGACCACAGGACTGCCGATGCTCAGCGTGCAAATCGACCGTGAGAAAGCCGCACGATTTGGTTTGAATGTCTCGGAAATCCAAGACGCTATCTCCACAGCCATCGGCGGCCGTGAAGCTGGAGCGCTGTTTGAAGGTGATCGTCGTTTCGATATCCAGGTTCGTCTTGCTGACGAATGGCGCAATGATGTCGATAAAATTCAACAGCTGCCCATTCGCTTGAGCAGTGGCGATGGGCTGGATGGTCCAGGGTTTGTGCGCTTGGCTGATGTGGCGAGCGTGGTTTCCGCACCGGGGCCGAACCAGATCAGCCGTGAAAGTGGCAAGCGCCGCGTGGTGGTCACCGCTAACGTTCGTGGTCGCGATATCGGCTCTTTTGTCGCCGAGGCCGAGAGCAAAATCGCCCAAGCGGTAAGCATCCCGACAGGTTACTGGACGACCTGGGGCGGCACCTTCGAGCAGCTTCAGTCGGCGTCCAAACGCCTGCAGATTGTCGTACCGGTCTCGTTGCTGCTGGTGTTCACGCTACTTTTCATGATGTTCGGCAATGTTAAAGATGGCCTGCTGGTGTTCACCGGCGTGCCCTTCGCGCTGACCGGCGGGATCATGGCCTTGTGGCTGCGTGATATTCCGCTCTCGATCTCTGCCGGCGTGGGTTTCATTGCGTTGTCGGGTGTGGCGGTGCTCAACGGCCTGGTAATGATTTCTTTCATTCGCAGTTTGCGTGAGAACGGCATGGGGCTGGACGAGGCTATTCGTGAAGGCGCGTTGACTCGTTTGCGTCCGGTGCTGATGACAGCTTTGGTGGCGTCTCTGGGCTTTATTCCAATGGCCACTGCCATCGGTACGGGTGCTGAGGTTCAGCGGCCTCTGGCGACGGTGGTGATTGGCGGAATCTTGTCATCAACGGCGCTGACGCTGCTGGTTTTGCCATTGCTCTACCGCTTAGCTCATCGCAAGCGTTAAGTTCACAGCGCTATTCGTGTGCAACTGAAAAGCCCCGCTCTTGAGCGGGGCTTTTTGCTTACCGTAAATACCGCTCGATGTGGGCGATGACTGTGCCTGTAACGTCCTCAGCGGCTTTTTTTACGCCAAATGAGAATCGGCACTGCCCGGATGTAGACAAGCTCACCCACCAACTCAACCAGCGTCTGGGTGATGACCGCTGCGGCTGCAAGCCCTCGTATTTCTTCAGGTAATGCCAGGGCCAGCGGAAGAACCACCAACGAGTTACGTGTGGCGGTACTGAAAGTAACCGCTCTCGCCGTCGAGGCGGGCAGTTTATAAGCTCTTGAAGCGAGTGCGCCCACTACGGGGGCCAGAAGCATGAAACCGATATACACCGGGATCACCGGTAAAAGCTGGTCGATATCACGTACCACCGGCGAGATTTGCGACCCAACCACCGCAATGAGAACTGCCGCCATCGCAGGGACTGGCATCCATGCCCATACGGTGTTCCAGCGACCTACGATCCGCGAGCGCTTAGCCAAGGCTGCTGTAGCCACCGCGAGCAATAAAGGCACGACAATCAGTGCGAGAAAGGCTTCAGCGAAAGGCGCTATCGAGATAACGACTTGGGATTGCTCCCCTAGCATAAAAGCCAAATACACAGGCAACAGCACAAGTTGCAACAGCAAGAGGATAGGGGTTGCCGCAAGGACCGCGCGCGAGTCGCCTTTGCCAATGTGAGTAAAGACCACCACGTAGTCGATACACGGAGTGAGCAAAACCAGAAGAGCGCCGATTAGTACTGCCGGGTGTTCTGCGAGCCCTCTGGTGAGTGCCCACACCAACAGTGGAATCAGTACAAAATTGGCGATCAGCAAGGCAGACATGAAGCGTTTGTTGCTAAGACTCTCGCGGAAATCAAGAAAGGGGATTTGCAGGAACATCGCGTACATCAGCACGGCGATAGTCGGGGTCACTAATGCGTTCAGGCTCTGCGCAGCTGCAGGAGCTATTAACCCACCGATTGCCGCTGCAATGACCGCAACGAAATAGATCGGTATCTGGTTTTGTTCAAGCGCATCCCTACTCATAGCATCCTCAAGGAG
>JAWWDH010000371.1:0-3571 GCA_033720015.1 Pseudomonas sp. | reverse complement strand
TCCAGCACGTTGTCGATCAGCGACTTAACGTGACGGCTCGAGGTGCCGCTGGCGATCAGCATGAAATCGGTGATGCTTGTCTTGCCGCGCACATCGATGGTGGTGATGTCCTGGGCCTTGATTTCTTCCAGAGCTGCGGTGGCCAGTTTGACCAGGTCTTCGCTCGGCATAACTTTTTTTGCGTTCGTCATAAGTAACTCGTTTGTCTCATGTTCAATTCGCGCCACGGTACAGTCCGTGGGCATGGATATAGGCCAGTACCGCGTCTGGCACCAAAAAGCGCGCCGACTTTCCACTCGCCAGTAACGAGCGGATCTGGGTAGCAGACACCGCCAAGGGGGTCTGCCAGATAAAAGCAATTTGCCCGCTCGGCCCACTCAGGGCCGACGGGTCACTCACACTGCGCGCCGCCAACAGGTTGCGCAGCGCTTCGGGCGCCTCGCTGTCGGCATCCGGGCGCTGCAACACCAAAATATGGCAATGCTCCAGCAACTCCTCCCAGCGATGCCATCCGGGCAGACCACAGAAGGCATCCCAGCCCAGGATGAGCAGCAACTGGTCATCTGCGGCCAACTCGGCGCGCAATGATTCCAGCGTATCGATGCTATAGGACGGCTTATCACGCTTGAGTTCGCGATCATCCACCTGCAGCACAGCGGCACCCGCGAGTGCCAGTTCAACCATGGCCAGGCGATCCATCGCGCTGACCTGCGGTGCGCTGCGATGTGGCGGCCGCGCACTGGGTATCAGGCGCAGCTCATCCAGCTGCAGCGCCTCGGCAACTTCCACGGCGCTGCGCAAATGGCCGATATGCACCGGATCAAAGGTGCCGCCGAGCACACCGATACGCCGAACGCCGCTGCGTTTGGCCATCAGGTACGGATATGCCCGTCGCCAAACACCACGTACTTCTCGCTGGTCAGCCCATCCAGACCGACCGGGCCACGGGCGTGCAGCTTGTCGGTGGAAATACCAATCTCCGCACCCAGGCCGTACTCAAATCCATCGGCGAAACGGGTCGAGGCGTTGACCATTACCGAGGCGGAATCCACTTCGGTGAGGAAACGCCGCGCATCACTGAAGTTCTCAGTGATGATCGCGTCAGTGTGCTTGGAGCCGTAATGATTGATGTGCTCGATGGCCGCCTCCAGCGAGTCGACGATGCGAATCGACAGAATCGGCGCGTTGTACTCGGCAAACCAGTCGTCTTCGCTCGCGGGCAACACGTCGCTGCCGAGCAGCGCACAGGTTGTCGCATCACCACGCAACTCGACGCCCTTGTCACGGTAGATGGCGGCTAGCGGTGGCAGCACACGCTCAGCAACGGCGGTATGCACCAATAAGGTTTCCATGGCGTTGCACGGCGAATAGCGCTGGGTTTTGGCGTTGTCGGCAACCCGGATGGCCTTATCCAGGTCAGCCGCAATGTCGATGTAGACATGGCAAACACCGTCCAGGTGCTTGATTACCGGCACCTTGGCGTCGCGACTAATGCGCTCGATCAGCCCTTTGCCGCCACGCGGCACGATCACGTCAACAAACTCGGGCATGGTAATCAGCGCACCAACAGCCGCGCGATCCGTGGTCTCCACTACCTGCACTGCCGACGCGGGCAGCCCGGCCTCGTCCAGACCGAGCTGAATGCAGCGGGCAATCGCCTGATTGGAGTGAATGGCTTCAGAGCCACCACGCAAAATGGTCGCATTACCGGATTTCAGGCACAGGCTGGCGGCATCGATGGTCACGTTTGGGCGCGACTCATAGATGATACCGATCACCCCGAGCGGCACACGCATCTTACCGACCTGAATGCCAGACGGCAGAAAGCGCATGTCGCGAATCTCGCCGATTGGATCCGGCAAGGTAGCGACCTGACGCAGGCCCTCGATCATCGAATCGATCACCGCCGGGGTCAGCGCCAGACGGTCAACCATAGCCGGCTCCAGGCCACTGGCTCGCGCGGCGGCCAGATCCAGCTCGTTGGCGGCGGTCAGTTCAGCACGGGCAGCATCCAGCGCCGCAGCGGCGGCCTGCAGGGCGCTATTTTTCTGCGCGGTACTAGCACGCGCAAGCACACGCGAGGCGCTGCGGGCGGCCTGTCCCAGGCGGGTCATATAATCAAGCACGGACTCAGTCATGGTCTTGGCGGGTCTGGCGGTTGAAAAAAGTCGCTGAGTATAACGGTCGCGGCGCTCCACGCCCCGCGCAGCGCGGCGGACGGTAGGCCTGGAGCGGCTAACATGCGCACATTCGGGCATGATTCAGGCGCTTATTGTTAATATCGCTCCACCCAACGCCCCGCCGAGCAGCCGTGACAACACATGCCAACCGACCCCATCCCTAGCTTGCCCTGGCCCCAAGGCCGCGCCCTGCCCGCGAGTTTTTTCGACCGCGATGCCCGCGTGCTGGCCCGCGAACTGCTCGGCAAGGTGATTCGCCACAAATGCGGCGAGCTTTGGTTAAGTGCCCGCATCATCGAAACCGAGGCCTACTACCTGAGCGAGAAAGGCAGCCACGCCTCCCTCGGCTACACCCACAAGCGCCGGGCACTGTTTATGGATGGCGGACACATCTATATGTACTACGCACGCGGCGGCGACTCGCTGAACTTCAGCGCCCAAGGCCCGGGCAATGCCGTGCTGATCAAGTCGGCCTACCCGTGGCAGGATGCCTACAGCGGCGCGGACGCCTTGGCGCAGATGCAGCGCAACAACCCCGACAGCCAAGGTCGAGCGCGCCCCTTGGACAAGCTGTGCAAGGGCCAGACCCTGCTGTGCAAGGCGCTCGGCCTGAAAGTGCCGGACTGGGACGCGCAGCCCTTCGATGAACAACGCCTGTTTGTTGAAGACCCCGGCCAGCCGCCGCAGCAGGTGGTGCAGTGCCTGCGACTGGGCATCCCCAACGGCCGTGACGAACACCTGCTGTACCGCTTTGTCGATGCCGCCTTTGCCCGCCACTGCACGCGCAACCCACTGCGTCGCGGGCAGATGGCCGGGCAGGACTACCACTTACTCACCCGCACGGACGACCATCAATGAGCCACTGGTTCGACACCCTGACGCTCTGGCTGAGTGCCAATCCGCAATGGCTGGGCCTGGCCATCTTTCTGCTCGCCTGCCTTGAGTGCCTGGCGATTGTCGGCATTCTGGTGCCCGGCACCGTGCTGCTGTTCGCGGTGGCCGCACTGGCAGGTAACGGCGCACTGGGCCTGGGCGAAACCCTGCTGCTGGCGTTTTTCGGCGGTCTGCTGGGTGACTGCCTGTCCTATGCGCTCGGGCGTTATTTCCACCAGGACATCGGCCGCTTACCGGTACTGCGCAACCACCCGCAATGGCTGAGCAGTGCGCACGGTTATTTCCTCCGCTACGGCGTCACCAGCCTGCTGGTCGGGCGCTTTATCGGCCCACTGCGGCCCATGCTGCCGATGGTCGCTGGCATGTTCGACATGCCCTTCGCACGCTTTCTTGTCGTCAGCCTGCTGGCCGGGGCCGGCTGGTCCATTGCTTATATGTTGCCTGGCTGGGCCACTGGCGCCGCACTGCGCCTGCCGCTATCCGAAGGTTTCTGGACC
>JAWWDH010000370.1:0-3576 GCA_033720015.1 Pseudomonas sp. | reverse complement strand
TATCGTATGTACGCCACGCACTTCCCTGCCTGCCGCGCACGCCAACGGCTAACCTGCAGGCAGTGGCCCGCTGCGAGGAACTCAGCGCGCAAGCCCGCTGATGTTATTCAGCAATCGGTCAAACCTCTGGATGAGTACATCAGGCCAAATGAATATGGGCGCACCACGGCAACTAAAAGCCACCACCCGGCCAGCCGGCGAGCAGTCCAGCCCACGCAGGCGCAGCCGTAAGCTGAAAATCATCTTCTGGCTGCTGCTTGTAGCGCTGTGCATCGCCGCCGGCCTGCTGCTCGTCGAAGAAGTGCGCACCTCGCGATTTCAGGCCCATGAAATTAGTCGCTACGCGCAAACACTCAGCTACCAGGTCAAGCCGGGGCCTAGCCCGGCAATCATCTACCCCAAGGAAGGCCCCTTCGACAAACGCCAGGGCTACACCTACCTGCCGTTGATGCTGGAGCGTCTTGGCCAACGCAACTTTATCGTGCAGCAGCAGGCGCAGTTTTCCCCGGCACTGCTCGACTACGCCCAGCGCGGCCTGTTCGTGCCCTACCCGGAAAAAATCCAAAGTGGCCTGCTGATCAATGACTGCAGCGGCACACCGTTCTACGAGTTCCGCTATCCGCAGCAGCGTTACCTAAGCTTCAGCGCCATCCCTGCGCTAGTTACCAATAGCCTGCTGTTTATCGAAAACCGCAAACTGCTCGACCCCGAACAGCCCCAGGCCAACCCGGCAGTGGATTGGCCGCGCTTTGTCATGGCAGCCGTTTCTCAGGTTGGCAAGCTGCTGGACATGCAGGACCAATCGGCGGGCGGCAGTACCCTGGCGACCCAGCTGGAGAAATACCGCCACTCCCCGGACGGCCTGACACTCTCGGCGACGGAAAAACTGCGGCAGATGCTTTCCGCCAGCGTGCGCGCCTATCAGAGCGGCCCAGAGACGCTAGCGGCGCGGGAAAATATCGTCCGCGATTACCTCAACAGCGTGCCGCTCTCGGCTGCCCCTGGGCACGGCGAGGTGCACGGCCTGGCTGACGGTCTGCGTATCTGGTTTGGCGCTGACTTTGCCCGCGTCAACCTGCTGCTCGATCCTGCACGCCCACCTGAGGCCAACCTGGCCGAGCGCGGCCTGGCCTTGCGTCAGGTCCTGGCCTTGATGATTGCGCAGCGGCGACCGTCTTATTACCTGGCGCAGGGCCGCAATGACCTGGGCGCACTAACCGACAGCCATATTCGTCTGCTGGCAGGCGGTGGCTTGATCGACTCGGCGCTGCGCGATGCCGCCCTGCAGCAGCCACTCACGTACCGCGACTGGGTGCTGGAGCCCAACCTAAGGCCGGTGGACGGCAACAAGGGCATCAGCGTCGTACGTTCACGTCTTTCGGCCATGCTCAACATGCCGTTTTATGACCTGGACCGCCTTGACCTGACTGCCACCAGCACCCTCAACAACCCACTCCAACAAGCCGTCAGCCACTACCTGCAACAATTGGCTGACCCGGTGTTTGCCGGGGAAATCGGCCTGTTCGGCGAGCGCCTGCTCTCGCCGGAAAAAACCGCCGATGTGCGTTACAGCTTTACCCTGCTCGAACGCACCAACAACGGTAGCGTGGTCCGAGTCCAGACCGACAACACCGATCAGCCATTCGACATCAACGAAGGCAGCAAGCTCGAACTGGGCTCTACCGCCAAACTCAGGGTGCTGGCCACCTACCTGGAAATCATCGCCGAACTGCACCAGCGCCATGCAGGACAAAGCCCCAGTGAGCGGCGTGCAGTCAACGCCGAAGACAACCTGACCCGCTGGGCCATCAGCTACCTGCAAAGCACCAGCAACACCAGCCTGCCAGCCATGCTCGATGCGGCGTTAGAGCGTAAATACTCCGCCAGCCCAGGCGAGCGCTTCTTCACCGGCGGCGGCATTCACACCTTTAGCAACTTCCGCCGCGAAGATAACCAGCGCATCGCCAGCCTGCGCGAAGCCCTGCGCGAGTCGCTCAACCTGCCGTTTATTCGTCTGATGCGTGACCTGGTGCGCTACACCACCTATCAGGGGCCGAGTAACAGCGCTGAACTGCTCAAAGACGACAAGGATCCACGCCGCCAAGCCTACCTGCATGACTTCGCCGACCGTGAGGGCAAAACCTTTCTGCTGCGCTTCTGGCGTAAGTATCAGGGGCAGCCCGAGCAACTGCGCCTGGAGACCTTCCTCAGCGGCCTGCGGCACACCTCGGTAAGGCTCGCGGCCGTGCATCGCTACCTCACGCCGCAAGCCGACGAGGCCACCTTCGCCGCTTTCCTAAGCAGCAACCTGCCCCAGGAAAAGCTCAGTGAGAAGCGCATCAGCGAGCTATACAAGCGTTACGGCCCGGGGGCTTATAGCCTGCCAGACCAGGGCTATATCGCCCGCGTTCACCCGCTTGAATTATGGCTACTGGGCTACCTGATCGAGCAACCGCAAGCCACCTTCAAAGATGCCGTGGCAGCCAGCCGCGAGCAGCGCCAGGAAGTCTATGGCTGGTTGTTCCGCAGCCGGCACAAAAGCGCCCGCGACAGCCGCATCCGCATCATGCTGGAGGTGGAAGCCTTCCTCGATATTCATCGGCGCTGGCAAAACCTTGGCTACCCTTTTGCCCACTTGGTGCCATCACTGGCCACCGCCATCGGCAGCTCCGGCGACCGTCCAGCTGCGCTGGCCGAACTGGTCGGGATTATCCAAAACGACGGTATTCGCCAGCCCACTGCGCGCATCGAAAGCCTGCATTTCGCCGCCGATACGCCTTTCGACACCTTGGTGACGCGCGACCATACCAAAGGCAAGCGCGTCATGGCCTCGGAGGTCGCAGCGGCATTGCGCAGCGCGCTCGCCGATGTGGTCGAAGCCGGTACCGCCCGCCGTCTGCTCGGCAGCTTTACCCAGGCCGACGGCCTGCCCCTCAAGGTCGGCGGCAAAACGGGGACCGGCGATAACCGTATCGAAACCGTCGGTTCAGGCGGACGCGTACTCAGCTCGCGGGCGATCAACCGTACGGCTACCTTTGTGTTCTATCTGGGCCCACGCCACTACGGCACCCTCACCGCTTTTGTCCCTGGCCGCGCAGCGGAGAACTTCCGCTTCACTTCCGCTCTGCCGGTGCAGGTACTCAAAGGCATGGCCCCCATACTGCTGCCTTACCTTGAGCCGAGCACCTTCAGCCAATGCCTGCCGCGCATACCCGCCGCCAAGGCCAGCAGCCTGTAACAACACCACGGCTGAGCAACCCACGTGCAAAAAAAACGGGAGGCCACTGGCCTCCCGTTTTTCCGATTCCTGCTAGCGGCTATTTCGCCTGGTAAATGATTCCAGGGCTGCACTGCACCATCTGATAGTGGCTAGGCAGACCATTAAGGGCTTCAGAAGCCCCGAGAAACAGATAACCACCCGGTTTCAACATGGCATGAATGCGGGTGAGAATGTCCTTCTTCACCTCGGCCGAAAAATAGATCAATACGTTACGGCAGAACACCACATCGAACTTGCCCAGGCTGGCGTAACTGTCCAGCAGGTTCAGTGCGCGAAACTCAACGCGACTGCGAATG
>JAWWDH010000369.1:0-3610 GCA_033720015.1 Pseudomonas sp. | reverse complement strand
GGCCAGACTCTGAATGAGCTCGATCAGGTCTAGGGTGATTTTGCCGGTCAAGTCCATCACTTTGAACCAGGACAGGTCAGCAAATACCGTCAAACCGAACAGAAACAGGGCAATCAACAGCAGCGTGCTGCCCTGCACATTCAACCCTTCAATGGCCAGCTGGCCCAGGCTTTCACCCAGCGCGCCGCCAGCAGAGGCTGGCATGCTCGAGCTGGCATTGAAGTGAATAAATGCTAGCGCGGCCCCGGACAACACCAGAAACATCAGGCCAATCAGTCGCCACGTAAACAGCCAGCCACTCCACTGCCAAGGCTGGTGGCGAGCGCGGAACACCTGCAGGGTTTTGATTGCCAGAAGCAGCGGGAATAAGTAGGCGAAATAGCCCAGGGCCATAAACAGGATGTCAGCAAACCAGGCACCGGCTCGACCGGCTGAGTTCTGTACCTGCTCAACATTGCTGGTGTGGGTCCAGCCCGGATCGGCGGCATCGTAAGTCAGCAGCGCCATCCACAGATACAGGCAAAGTGCACCCAAGCCAATCAGCGCGCCTTCTTTCAGTCGATAAGGCAACTGCTGACGCCAGAGAGGGAGTTGTGTGGTTGGGCTAGATTTCTTCAAAACGCGTGTGTTCCTGCGCCAAAGGCGCCGAATAATGGATTAACGACAAAATATGCAGCGATTGTACGGGTTTAGCCAAGTGATGCCAGGCTCGACCACTCGCTTGCGCGGGCTGCAGCGGTTGACTCCCGCTCGTTACCCGCTTCGGTGTAGCATATTGGCCAATATCTTCCGTGCGGCTCAATTGGAGCATGCATTCTCTTTTGTGACAAAGGCTTATGAGGTGTTTTTATGAGCGAAGTCAAGCATTCCCGCTTGATCATCCTGGGCTCCGGCCCTGCCGGTTATAGCGCTGCCGTTTACGCTGCCCGCGCCAACCTCAAGCCTGTGATCATTACTGGCATTCAACCCGGTGGTCAGCTGACCACTACGACTGAAGTGGATAACTGGCCAGGCGATGTTGAAGGTCTTACCGGTCCAGCGCTGATGGAGCGCATGCAAAAACATGCCGAGCGCTTTGACACGGAGATCGTCTACGACCACATCCATACCGCAGAGTTGCAGTCGCGCCCCTTCAAGCTGAAGGGTGATAGTGGCACTTACACCTGTGACGCGCTGATTATTGCCACCGGCGCCTCGGCGCAGTACCTAGGCCTGCCGTCGGAAGAGGCATTTGCCGGCAAGGGTGTATCGGCCTGCGCGACCTGCGATGGTTTCTTCTACCGTAACCAAGTGGTTGCGGTGATTGGTGGTGGCAACACCGCGGTCGAAGAGGCGTTGTACCTGTCAAATATCGCCAAGGAAGTTCACCTAGTGCACCGGCGCGACAAGCTGCGCTCGGAGAAAATTCTGCAAGACAAACTGTTCGACAAGGCCGCCAACGGCAATGTGGTGCTGCACTGGAACCACGCGCTGGAAGAAGTACTGGGCGATAACACCGGCGTGACGGGCGCGCGCCTGAAGGATACGCAAACCGGCATTACAACCGACCTGCCGCTTGCGGGCGTATTTATCGCCATCGGCCATAAACCCAATACCGACCTATTCCATGGCCAACTGGAAATGCGTGACGGCTACCTGCTGATCAAAGGCGGCAATGAAGGCAATGCCACCGCTACCAGCATTGAAGGGGTGTTTGCTGCCGGCGACGTGGCCGACCACGTTTACCGCCAGGCTATCACCTCTGCAGGTGCCGGCTGCATGGCAGCGCTGGATGTCGAGAAATTCCTCGACGACAATTGATTCACCTCAGGGCGGATGCACATCCGCCCTGCCCTACCTCTGGCCTTGCACATGCTGACGTGGCTGCAACGCGACTCCCTGGCTTTCCCGCCCCTCAATAAAGCCCTCAGCGAGCCCAATGGTCTACTGGCCGCTGGCGGCGACCTGCGGCCAGAGCGCCTGATTCAGGCTTATCGCCATGGCTGCTTTCCGTGGTTTCAGGATGGCCAGCCGATTCTCTGGTGGTCGCCAGACCCGCGCACCGTTCTACTGCCTGACAAGCTTCACACCTCGCGCAGCCTGGCCAAAGTGCTCCGCCAGGGACGCTATCGGGTGACTTTTGACCAGGCGTTCGCTGAGGTCATACGTGCCTGCGCAGGCCCCCGCAGCTATGCAGCAGAGACCTGGATCACGAGCCCCATGCAGGATGCTTACCTTGAGCTGCATAAGCGGGGCGTTGCGCACTCGGTAGAAGTCTGGCGTGATCGCGAGCTGGTAGGCGGGCTATACGGCCTGGCTATGGGCCAGCTGTTTTTTGGCGAGTCGATGTTCAGCCACGCAGACAACGCATCCAAGGTAGGCTTCGTGACTCTGGTTGAACGCTTAAAAAGCTGGGGCTTTGTCCTTATCGACTGTCAAATGCCCACTGAGCACCTGCTTAGCCTCGGCGCTCAATCGATTTCACGCGCTGAGTTTGCCCGCTACCTAAGCGCCCATCTTGACCACCCCAGCCGGGCAGACTGGCTCGCCTAGGCGAGTTCCCCCAGCTGGCTTACACTTGATTGAAGACCGCCCCGAGAGCCGATCATGACTGAGCTGGCACGCCTGAAGTTTTACGCCACTCAACCGCATACCTGCAGCTACCTGCCCGACGAACAGGCTACAACACTGTTCCTCGACCCCAGTCAGCCGATGGATGTGGAGGTTTACGCTGAACTTTCGGAAATGGGTTTTCGTCGCAGCGGCGCCCACCTCTACCGCCCGCACTGCCAAGGATGCACGGCCTGCGTCCCTGCGCGCATTCCTGCTGCGCAGTTCAGCCCAAACCGCCAGCAACGCCGCATCTTCAAACGTAATCAGGATATTCAGGTACAGCCTGTACGCCCGACATTTACCGAAGAATATTACGCACTGTATGTGCGCTACATTGAGCAACGGCATGCTGATGGCGACATGTATCCACCCAACCGCGAACAATTTGCGACCTTTTTGGTGCGCGATTTAGCGTTCTCACGCTTCTATGAGTTCCGCCTGGACAACCGGCTGCTGGCAATTGCCGTAACCGATGTTCTGCCCAACGGGCTTTCGGCTGTGTACACCTTTTATGAGCCGAGCGAGGAGCGGCGTAGCCTCGGGCGTTTTGCCATCCTCTGGCAAATTGCCGAAGCGGCCCGTCTTGGGCTGCATGCAGTCTATTTAGGCTACTGGATCAAAAGCTGCCGGAAGATGAGTTACAAGACCCAATACCGCCCCATCGAGCTGTTCGTCAACCAGCGTTGGACCTGCCTTAACTGAAGCCCTTGGCGTAAACCCCAAATTTCGGGCACAATGCACGCCGCTTTTGCCTGGCGCCAGTTGCACCGGGCCATTCATTGGATACCGAGGGCTTTACTGCATGTCGAAAGAAGACAGCTTCGAAATGGAAGGCACTGTCGTCGACACCCTGCCCAACACCATGTTCCGTGTGGAGTTGGAAAATGGGCACGTCGTTACTGCGCACATCTCCGGAAAGATGCGCAAAAACTACATCCGCATTCTGACTGGCGACAAAGTTCGCGTTGAACTTACGCCTTATGACTTGAGCAAGGGCCGTATTACTTACCGCGCCCGT
>JAWWDH010000368.1:0-3610 GCA_033720015.1 Pseudomonas sp. | reverse complement strand
CGAAGGCCGGTACGGCTCCGGCCAGCGGGGCGAAGAACAGACTGAGCAAAAACAGCAGGGCGACCACGCAGGCGGTCAGACCGGTGCGCCCGCCGGCGCTGATGCCGGCGGCCGATTCGATATAGCTGGTGGTGGTCGAGGTGCCCAGGGCGGCGCCGGCCATGGTCGCGGTGCTGTCGGCCAGCAGGGCGCGGCCGAGCTTGGGCATTTTACCGTCTTTGTCGAGCAGGTCGGCTTTCTGCGCGACGCCAACCAGGGTGCCGGAGGTGTCGAACAGGTCGACAAAGAGGAAGGCGAAGATCACGCTGAGCAGGCCGATATCCAGCGCGCCCATGATGTCCAGTTGCAGCAGCGTCGGCATCAGCGACGGCGGCATCGAGACCACGGCGTCGAGCTGCGACAGGCCGAGTACGATCGACAGGCCAGTGACCAGCAAAATGCCGATCATCACCGCGCCGGTAACGCGGCGGTAGGCCAGCGCGGCAATCACGAAGAAACCCATGCAGGCCAGCAGCGGGCCACCCTGGCTAAGGTCGCCCAAGCCCACCAGAGTGGCGGGGTTGTCCACCACGATGCCGGCATTTTTCAGCGCGATGATCGCCAAGAACAGACCAATACCGGCGGCAATACCGGCGCGTAGCGCCATGGGGATGCTGTTGATGATCCACTCACGAATCTTGAAGATCGACAGCAAAAAGAAGATCACCCCCGAGAGGAATACCGCGCCCAGTGCCACCTGCCAGGTGTGGCCCATGGTCAGCACTACGGTGTAGGTGAAGAAGGCATTGAGGCCCATGCCTGGCGCCAGGGCAATCGGGTAGTTGGCGACCAGGCCCATGATGGCCGAGCCGATGGCGGCTGCCAGGCAGGTGGCAACGAACACCGCGCCTTTGTCCATGCCGGTTTCGGCGAGCATATTGGGGTTGACGAAGAGGATGTAGGCCATCGTCAGGAAGGTGGTCAGCCCCGCCAGCATCTCTGTGCGTACCGTGGTGTTGTGAGCCTTGAGTTGGAACAGTCTTTCCAGCATGTGGAACTCCCCAATAACGGCTCTGTACGCCGTATTTATGCAAACTGAAAGCAAAGCACACCCACAGGAATGTGCATGTTTTTACTGGTGATCTGGAAAAAGGCGCGCATCATATCAGCTCGTCTGGGCGCGGTGAATTTATGACCGATCAGACAGTTTACGTACAGCCTTTTAAGGAGAGCGGAATGACTGCGCGAGCCCTGATTAGCGTTGCTGATGGTGTCGAAGACCTCGAATGCGTGACCCTGATCGATGTCTTACGGCGTGCCGAGATTGAGGTGGTCGTGGCCAGTGTCGAAAGCCGGCGGATGATCACCTGCGCCCGAGGCACGCGCCTGACCGCCGACGCTATGTTGGCGGATGTGCTGGCCCAGCCCTTTGACCTGATCGTGCTGCCGGGTGGTATGCCGGGTGCCCAGCACTTGGCCGAGCATGAGCCGTTGGCCGAACGTGTACGGGAGCAGGCCAAGGCCGGCAAGCTGTTTGCTGCCATTTGCGCCGCTCCAGCGCTGGCGTTGCAACAGTACGGTGTGCTCAGGCAGCGGCGCATGACCTGTTATCCGGCCTTCAGCGATCGCTTGAGCGGTTGTGTGTTTGTCGACCAGCCGGTGGTGGTCGATGGCAACTGCATCACCAGCCAAGGTCCCGGCACTGCGCTGGAGTTCGCCCTGACGCTGGTCGAACAGTTGTGCGGCAAGACGCTGCGCAAACAGGTGGCCGAGGCCATGTTGGTACGCTGAGCCCGCTGTGGGATGGGCCATAACCCTTGTGGCAGGCTGTCACGCGACAATCAACCACAGCGGAACTTGCCTGCGCGGGCGATACTCTTTAAGCATGCCTTGATCAGGATCAAGGCTATCGGGATCGTCATGTGGCCGTGCTGTTTCGGCGCAGGGTGCGCTGTCCGATGACTGCCTGCGGCGTATGTGCTGGGCAGTAGGCTGTTTTACTTGACTGAGGACGCACCATGTTCGGATTGGAGGCGCTCGACCTCGCCCGTATCCAGTTTGCCTTTACCATCTCCTTTCACATCATCTTTCCGGCCATCACCATCGGCCTGGCCAGTTACCTGGCCGTATTGGAAGGTTTGTGGCTGAAAACGGGACAAGAGGTGTACCGCGATCTGTATCACTTCTGGGCGAAGATTTTTGCGGTCAACTTCGGCATGGGCGTGGTCTCCGGGCTGGTCATGGCCTACCAGTTCGGCACTAACTGGAGTGCCTTCTCCGACTTTGCCGGGGCAGTCACTGGACCGCTGCTGACTTATGAGGTGCTCACGGCATTCTTCCTGGAGGCGGGCTTCCTTGGGGTCATGCTGTTTGGCTGGAATCGCGTCGGCCCGGGTTTGCACTTCTTTTCCACGGTGATGGTGGCGGTCGGCACGCTGATCTCGACCTTCTGGATTCTCGCTTCCAACAGCTGGATGCACACCCCGCAGGGCTTCGAAATCATCGACGGTCGGGTGATTCCGGTGGACTGGTTCGCCGTGGTGTTCAACCCCTCATTCCCCTACCGCCTGGCCCATATGGCCACCGCCGCGTTCCTCGCCACCGCGTTCTTCGTCGGCGCGTCGGCGGCCTGGCACTTGCTGCGCGGCCGCGATAATCCGGCGATCCGCAAGATGCTCTCGATGGCCATGTGGATGGCGCTGATCGTCGCGCCTATCCAGGCAATGATCGGCGATTTCCACGGCCTCAATACCCTCAAATATCAGCCGGCGAAAATCGCCGCGATTGAAGGCCACTGGGAAAACCATGGCGACGAGCCGACCCCGCTGATCCTGTTTGGCTGGCCGGATATGCAGCGTGAAGAAACCCGCTTCAAACTTGAGATTCCCGCCCTTGGCAGCCTGATCCTGACCCACAGCCTGGATAAACAAGTGCCGGCGCTGAAAGAGTTTGCCAAGGAAGACCGGCCCAATTCGACTGTGGTGTTCTGGACCTTCCGGGTGATGGTCGCTATCGGCATGTTGATGATCCTTACCGGTCTCTGGGGCTTGTGGCTGCGCACGCGCGGCAAACTGTTCCAGTCGCGGCCGTTCCTGCACCTAGCGGTGTGGATGGGGCCATCGGGGATCATTGCCATCCTCGCCGGCTGGTACACCACGGAAATCGGCCGGCAACCGTGGGTGATTCAGGGGCTGATGCGCACCGCTGACGCCTCGTCCGGGCACAGCTTCGCGCAGATGAGCCTGACCCTGGTGCTGTTTGTGGTGGTGTACTTCGCCCTGTTTGGCGCGGGTATCGGCTACATGATGCGCCTGGTACGCAAAGGTCCAATCACCGACGAAGGAAAACAAACCGCCGAGGGTGGCCCCGGCCAGAAACGTACACCGGCGCGTCCGCTGTCCGCGGCTGAAGAAGGCCTGGAAGAGGGCGAAAGCGATTCACTGGCGGAGAGGAGTTGAACATGGGCATTGATCTTTCGCTGATCTGGGCCGTGATCATCGCCTTCGGGGTGATGATGTATGTGGTCATGGATGGCTTCGATTTAGGCATCGGCATCCTGTTTCCCTTCGTCAAAAGCGCGGGCGAGCGCGATGTGATGATGAACACCGTGGCACCCGTTTGGGACGGTAAT
>JAWWDH010000367.1:0-3620 GCA_033720015.1 Pseudomonas sp. | reverse complement strand
TGTACAGCAGGTAGGCGGCAGCCAGCCATTTCAAGGCATTGAACAACACAATCGACTGCGACACGATCAAACCAATGCCCAGCAGCGAGTAGGCCACGTGGATAAAAATCCCGCAGCCCACACCGATCGCACTGAAGATTCCGGCACGCCGACCATGGCCGACACTTTCGCGCACCACAATCGCAAAATCCGGCCCAGGACTGGCCACCGCCAACAAGTGGATCAGCGCTACAGCCAAAAACTCAGTCCAGTACATGGGTGACTCCGCCTCGTCGAAATGATTCTGTTAGGCTCGCAACCTTACTCCCCTCGCAAACCCGCAGGATAGATACAGCTGATGAGTAACAATCTCCGCGCCGTCTTTCTCGACCACAGCTCACTCGACCTGGGCGACCTTGATTTATCCAGTCTGAGCGCCTGCTTTGCCGACCTGCAACTGTATCCGCACAGTACCCAGGCGCAGACCATCGAACGCCTGCAGGGTGCGCAGGTGGCAATCAGCAACAAAGTGCCACTGAATGCCGCGGTATTCGCCGCCTGCCCGCAGCTGAAGCTGATCTTGGTGGCGGCCACCGGCATCAACTCAATTGACCTGGCCGCTGCCCGCGCCCACGGCGTCAGCGTGTGCAACTGCCAAGGTTATGGCACGCCATCCGTGGCGCAGCACACCTTGATGCTGCTGCTCGCGCTGGCCACCCGCCTGCCGGACTATCAGCAGGATATTCGCGCCGGGCGCTGGCAGCAGGCGCAACAATTCTGCCTGCTGGATCACCCGATCATTGAGCTGCACGGCAAAACCCTCGGCATGCTCGGCCATGGCGAGCTCGGCAGTGCCGTCGCCAGGCTGGCCGAAGCCTTTGGCATGCGCGTACTGCTCGGCCAGTTACCCGGCCGTCCACCCCGCGCAGACCGCTTGCCGCTGGATGAGCTGCTGCCACAGGTCGACGCACTCACCCTGCACTGCCCGCTGAACAGCGACACCCTGAACCTTATCGATGCCCGTGAGCTAAGCCTGATGAAGCCCGGTGCCTTGCTGATCAACACCGCGCGCGGCGGCTTGGTCAACGAACAGGCCCTGGCTGACGCACTGCGCGCAGGCCACTTGGGCGGCGCGGCCACCGATGTACTGACCCAGGAACCACCCAAGGATGGCAACCCACTGCTCGCCGCCGATATCCCTCGACTGATCATTACCCCACACAGCGCCTGGGGCAGCCGCGAGGCACGGCAGCGCATCGTTGGCCAAATGACTGAAAACGCTCAGGCATTTTTCAACGGCGCGCCCGTGCGCGTTGTCAGCTAAGCTACGCGACTTTTTCCAGGAGCGCTTATGGACCCGCGAAGCGAAGTACTGCTGCGTCAGGCTGAACTATTCAACGGCCCGCTGCTGCTTGCCGGATTGCCGGCGGATGACCTGCTCGGCCACTTCCCCGACGCCCACGGCTGGAGCTGGCACGCCGGCGAGCATGCTTTGCTGGACGCGCGCTTCAACAGTCGTTGCCACTTCGGCACGCAGCCTGGCGAGCGCGACTGTCAGGCTGGCGTGTTGTTTCTGCCGAAATCCCGCGAACTCACCGAGTACCTGCTCAACACCTTGGCCGCCCGCCTGGGCGGTCGTGAGCTGTTTCTGGTCGGGGAAAAACGCGCGGGTATCGAGCGCGCCGCGAAACAACTGGCGGCCTTTGGCCAGGCGCGCAAGCTCGACAGTGCGCGGCACTGCCAGCTCTGGCAGGTTCGCGTTGAGCACAGCCCTGCCACCCCGGACCTGCACAGCCTGGCGCAACGCTACGAGCTCCCCTTGGCCGATGGGCCGCTGCAGGTGCTCAGCTTGCCAGGCGTATTCAGCCACGGTCGCTTAGACGTCGGCAGTGCGCTGCTGCTGGAGCACCTGAACGACTTACCGAGCGGGCATATTTTGGATTTCGGCTGCGGCGCTGGCGTGCTCGGCGCAGCACTCAAACGCCGCTACCCGGATAGCCAGGTGACGATGCTGGATGTTGACGCTTTTGCCGTGGCAAGCAGCCGCCTGACCCTGGCCGCCAATGGCCTGCAGGCCGAAGTGCTCAGCGGTGACGGCATTGATGCCGCCCCCACAGGCCTTAACGCGATCCTCAGCAACCCGCCCTTTCACCAAGGCGTGCACACCCACTACCAGGCCACCGAGCACCTGCTGCGTCAGGCGGCCAAGCACCTGACCAGCACCGGCGAGCTGCGCCTGGTCGCCAACAGCTTCCTTAAATATCCGCCCCTGATCGAACAGCACCTCGGCCCTTGCCAGACTCTGGCCGAGGCCAAGGGCTTTCGCATCTATCGCGCCTGCAAAGGCTGAATCGAGGCTTGCCCTATCCCTGGCACGCGGGCAAAATGCGCGCGTCCTAGGGGAGTAGTCTCCCGCGAGCGCCAGCTCGCCCGGCACGCGTCAACATACTTGCTCAGCAGAGCATGGCACGTGCGACCCAAGGCCCACTCAGTGGCGCCTGCGGTTTGACCAGACCTATGACACGCACACCTTACCCGGGGCGGGAAGGCTGTACGTGTCATAGCCATGTCGACCCGCCCCTTTAGGAACGCCTGATGCTCGAATCCCTATTTGTCCCAACCTTTATCGTTGCCTTGGCTGAAATTGGCGATAAAACGCAATTGCTTGCCCTGCTGTTGGCGGCGCGCTTTCGCAAGCCCTGGCCGATCATCTGCGGTATCGTGGTCGCCACGCTGGCTAACCATTTCGCGGCGGGCGCTATCGGTAACTGGGTCGCCGGCTTCTTCTCTCCCGCCACCCTCAGCTGGGTACTCACAGCCAGCTTTGTTGCAGTGGCCCTATGGACATTGATCCCCGACCAGCTGGATGACGATGACAGCGCCAGCTTCAAGCGCTATGGAGCATTTCTGACCACGCTGATTGCCTTCTTCCTCGCGGAAATAGGCGACAAAACTCAGGTCGCCACCGTGATGCTCGCCGCCCAATACCCGCACTTTATTCTGGTTGTGATCGGTACCACCCTGGGCATGCTGCTGGCCAATGTACCGGTGGTGCTGGCCGGCAACTTCGCAGCTGAGCGCCTACCACTGACCCTGATTCGCCGTGTGGCAGCCAGCGCCTTCGCGGTGCTGGCCGTGTATACCGGGTACCAGGCGTTGCAGTTCAGCGGGCTGGTTTGACAACGCGCCCTGGCGTTTCTGCCGCTACCTCGGCTGGCAGCCGACTGCTACAGTGCGCAAAACCCTCTCCACTCGCTGCCAGGGAGACATGCATGTCGCTGGATGATCGGAAAAAGCGGGTCCGTCAGCATATCGAGCTGTCGTGGAATAAAGGCCGCATGGCGCTGGCCGAACAACTGCACAGTAAAGACTTCCTCTATAGGAGCTCGTTTATTGGCCGGCCGCTGGCCAGCTCAGCATTTGTTCAGATGGTGCAGGACATCCGGCACGCCATGCCGGACCTGCAGGTGATGGTTGAAGAATGCATTGCCGAAGATTACAAAGTAGTGACGTGGAGCACTCTGATCGGCACCATCCAGAGACCCGCGCTCGGCTATCAACCCAGCGATAAAGTGCTGACTATCTCGGCCATGGCCTTCTGGACGCTGACTCCGAGCAACGAAATCCAGGAAATTTGCACC
>JAWWDH010000366.1:0-3647 GCA_033720015.1 Pseudomonas sp. | reverse complement strand
GACACCGGCGCGGTTAAAGCCATGGCCCACATCACCGGTGGCGGCCTGCTCGACAACATCCCGCGCGTGTTGCCAAAAGGCGCACAAGCGGTGGTCGACGTGGCCAGCTGGACCCGCCCAGCGGTATTCGACTGGCTGCAGGAGAAAGGCAACGTCGATGAGCACGAGATGCACCGCGTCCTCAACTGCGGCGTCGGCATGGTTATTTGCGTCGCCCAGGATCAAGTCGATATCACCCTGCAAACCCTGACCGCCGCTGGCGAGCAACCATGGGTCATCGGCCAGATCAACGCAGCGGCCGAAGGTGCAGCCCAAGTCGTCCTGAACAACCTGAACCAGCACTAATGCCGACACTGTGCAATGTTGTGGTGCTGATCTCCGGTTCTGGCAGCAACCTGCAGGCGCTGATTGACAGCATCCAGGCCGGGACCATCCCGGCCCGCATCAGCGCGGTGATCTGTAACCGCGCCGATGCCTACGGCCTGCAACGCGCGCAGGCCGCCGGCATCGCCACTGCGGTACTGGATCACAAGCAGTTCGACGGCCGCGAAGCCTTCGACGCAGCCCTAGTTGAGGCTATCGACAGCTACCAGCCGCAACTGGTGGTCTTGGCCGGCTTTATGCGCATCCTCACACCCGGTTTTGTCCGTCATTACGCCGGACGTCTGCTGAATATCCATCCGTCCCTGCTGCCGAAATACAAAGGCCTGCATACCCACCAACGCGCGTTGGAGGCAAGTGACCATGAACATGGCTGTAGCGTGCACTTTGTCAGCGAGGAACTCGATGGCGGGCCGCTGGTCGTACAAGCAGTGATAGCGGTCGAGCCAGATGATTCGCAAAGCAGTCTGGCGCAGCGCGTACACGAGCAAGAGCATGTGATTTACCCGTTGGCAGTCCGCTGGTTTGCCGAAGGCCGCTTGCACCTGACGGCGCAAGGGGCGATGTTGGACGAGCAACTGCTACCGAGTACTGGACACCTTATCCGAACGTAAACAGGAGACACCATGGGTCGCGCCTTACTGTTCGCACTGACACTACTGAGCCTGCCGGCATTCGCCGTTGAGCTAAAACCCTTCTCCGCCAGCTACACCGCCGACTGGAAGCAACTGCCGGTCAGTGGCAGCGCCGAACGTAGCCTGCAGGCGCTGGACGATGGCCTATGGAAGCTCAACTTTGAAGCTTCCATGCTGATCGCGAGCCTTTCCGAAGAAAGCACCCTGCGCGTGGATAACACCACATTCCTGCCCCAGAGCTATTTGTATGAACGCAACGGCCTGGGCAAAGGAAAGAAAATCGAGCAAGACTTTGACTGGGATGCCAAGCAAGTCATCGGCAGCGACCGCGATACGCCGGTGCGCCTGCCGTTAAACCGCGGCCTGCTGGACAAATCGACTTACCAGCTGGCCCTGCAATACGACGTGGCTGCAGGGACCAAGAGCATGAGTTACCAGGTGGTCGATGGTGACGAAGTGGAAACCTATGACTTCCGTGTACTCGGCGAGGAAGTGGTGCGCACCAAGGCGGGGCTGATCGATGCGATCAAGGTCGAGCGTGTGCGTGACCCGACCCAAAGCAGCCGCAAGACCATCCTCTGGTTCGCCAAGGACTGGGACTTCCTACTGGTCCGCCTGCATCAGGTTGAGAAAGACGGCAAGGAATACCAGATCATGCTCAAGGAAGGCAGCGTTGACGGCAGAGCCGTTAAAGGTCGTCAGGACTGAGTGCAGCGCACATAAAAAACCGGGCAATGGCCCGGTTTTTTATGCCTGAACGTTTTACTCTGCAGGTAACTCTCAGCGGAGCACAACCATGAAAAGCGATTACCAAGCGCTAGATTGCGACCTGCATGACTACCTAGAAATCGCCTGCCTGCACCACTACCGCGTGCATCTCGAACTGAGCGATGGCAGCGCCCTCGATGCTGAGGCGCTGACAACCGAAACCAGCGCAAACAAGGAGGAGTTTCTGCTTGTGCGTAGCACAGCTGGCGAACAGCGTCTGCGCCTGGACCAACTGCTCGCCATCACCCCACTAAACCCAAACGCCAGCTTCGGGCGCGTACTGCTCGCCGGCAACAGCAGCTAAGCAGCCGCTGCAGACGATGGGGCTTACCACATCAAATCATCCGGCACCTGATAGGCCGCGTACGGATCATCGGCATCCGGAGCTTCGGTTGGCGTATTAAGCAACACCACACGCTGCGCGTCACGCTCCTGAATCTTCAGCGCGGCCTCACGCGGGATCACTTCATAACCGCCAGCGTGGCGCACGATGGCCAGCGAGCCACTGCTGAGCTTGTTGCGCATCAGCGCGTTGACCGACAGACGCTTGACCTTCTTGTCGTCAACGAAGTTGTAGTAATCCTCGGTGGTCAGCTTGGGCAGGCGCGACACCTCGATCAGCTGCTTGACCTGCGCGGCGCGGGCTTTTTGCTCAATCTTCTCCTGCTGCTGACGGTTCAGCTCCTGATCACGCGCGGCCTTCTCGGCCATGGCCTGTTGAGCAGCGAGCTTTTGCGACTCGTCCTTCTCGATGTGGCCTTTCTGCTCCAGACGCTGCTTCTTCTGTTTTTCCTTGCTGGCCTGCTTGGCCTGCTTTTCGTTGACCAGCCCGGCTTTAAGCATCTGATCGCGTAGTGAGAGAGCCATAACCTACCTTCCAACCATCAATATTGAGTGGGCGCACCCACCCGTAACTTGTCGTGTGCAGACGCACTGGCGCCTGTGTATTCAGCAACTCGGGGTGAGTTTTTCCAGCTTCTTGGCTTCGCCCCACAGCGCATCCAACTCATCCAGGGCGCAATCTTGCATAGCCCGTCCCCGCTCGCGCAAGGTCTGCTCGATAAAACGAAAGCGCCGCTCGAACTTGCCATTGGCCGCACGCAGGGCCGTTTCCGGATCGACTTTCAGGTGCCGCGCCAGGTTGCTGACCACAAACAGCAGATCGCCGATTTCCTCGGCTATCGCTTCGGGGTCGTTCTCGCTCATGGCTTCAAGTACTTCATCCAGCTCTTCGCGCACCTTATCAACCACCGGCAAGGCTTCTGGCCAGTCAAAGCCGACCTGAGCCGCGCGCTTCTGCAACTTGATCGCCCGGCTCAGTGACGGCAAGGCCGTAGGCACATCGTCGAGTAGCGACAACTGCTCGGGGGCAACGGCCTTTTCGGCGCGTTCTTCGGCTTTCAGCTCTTCCCAGCGCTGCTTGACCGCAGCCTCTTCGAGCTTAGCCACGTCCGGCGCGCCATACAGATCACCATCGGCAAACACATGGGGATGCCGGCGCAGCAGCTTGCGGGTGATCCCGTCGACCACCTGAGCAAACTCGAAACGCCCTTCTTCACGCGCCAGTTGGCTGTAATACACCACCTGAAACAGCAGGTCGCCCAACTCACCCGGCAGGTGATCGAAGTCGCCACGCTCAATCGCGTCGGCCACCTCGTAGGCTTCCTCGATGGTGTGCGGCACGATCGTCGCGTAGCTCTGCTTGAGATCCCACGGGCAACCATGCTGCGGATCACGCAGACGGGCCATCAGGTGCAGCAGATCGTTAAGTTGGTACATAACACATCCCGATTAATACGCTTACGTAGGAGGGTTAGCGGTGCAAAACGCCGATGATAGCGCGTTGCTTAACGCAACGCGCCG
>JAWWDH010000365.1:0-3671 GCA_033720015.1 Pseudomonas sp. | reverse complement strand
AGTCTGGCGGGTCGGTAATAAAGAGGAACACCCCATGAGTGAAAAAAAAGCAGTCATCCTGCTGTCCGGCGGTCTCGATTCGGCCACTGTGGTTGCCCTGGCAAAAGCCGAGGGTTATGCCTGCTACAGCATGAGTTTCGATTATGGGCAGCGTCATCGTTCAGAGCTGCAGGCGGCCGAGCGAGTGGCCAGGCAGCTGGGCGTGGTCGAGCACAAAGTGATCGGGCTTAACCTGAATGGCATCGGCGGCTCGGCGCTGACCGACAGCAGCATTGAGGTGCCGGAAGGGCCGAGTGAGGGCATTCCGGTGACTTATGTGCCAGCGCGCAATACCGTGTTCCTCTCCTTGGCCTTGGGGTGGGCTGAGGTGCTGGGGGCGCGCGATGTATTTATCGGGGTTAATGCCGTGGATTATTCGGGGTACCCGGATTGCCGGCCGGAGTTCGTAGAGGCGTTCCAGCGCATGGCTAATCTGGCGACGAAAGCCGGCGTCGAAGGGCAGGGCTTTCGCATTCGGGCGCCGTTGCAGAGCATGAGCAAGGCTGAGATTGTCCAGGCTGGTATGCAGCATGGTGTGGATTATGCCCTGACGGTGTCCTGCTATCAGGCCGATGATCAGGGCCGCGCCTGCGGTAAATGCGACAGCTGTCGCCTGCGTGCTGAGGGCTTTGTGGCGGCGGGTCTGGCCGATCCCACGCGTTACGCTTAAAAATATTTCGCGAAGTGTTGAATTCCTGAATTAAATCAGTATCATGCGCCTCGCGTCGGGTCGTTAGCTCAGTTGGTAGAGCAGTTGGCTTTTAACCAATTGGTCGTAGGTTCGAATCCCACACGACCCACCATATTTCCTTCTACGGAAGGTAGAGAAAGCCTGAAAGTTCTGATTAAAGGAATTTTCAGGCTTTTTTTTATCTGTAACTTTTATCTCGGCCATCCCGCCTGCTCTGCTGCCAGCTGACGGGTATACTCGAGTGCCGCGCTGATAGACCTTCACAGGGCCTGATGACATGACGCAGATTTCCGAACGCCTACTGGTGCAAGCTCACCTCGATGCCAAGCAGCCCAAGCCGTTGACGCCTGAGCAAGAGGCTTTTTACCGTGCTGAAATCGCCGCTGAGCTGAAAAAGCAGAACGCGGTAGTGGTTGCACACTATTACTGTGACCCGGTGCTGCAAGCCCTGGCCGAGGAGACTGGTGGCTGCGTTTCCGACTCGCTGGAAATGGCCCGCTTTGGCAATCAGCATGCAGCGCAGACGGTGCTGGTGGCTGGGGTCAAATTCATGGGCGAGACGGCGAAGATCCTCAACCCGGAGAAGCGTGTGCTGATGCCGACGCTGGAGGCGACGTGCTCGCTTGACCTGGGTTGCCCGGTGGAAGAGTTTTCTGCGTTCTGCGATCAGCACCCGCAGCGCACGGTGGTGGTGTATGCCAATACCTCGGCGGCGGTGAAGGCGCGTGCGGACTGGGTGGTGACATCCAGCTGTGCGGTGGAAATCGTCGAGCACCTGATGGATAACGGCGAGAGCATCATCTGGGCACCTGATCAGCATCTGGGGCGGTATATCCAGAATAAGACCGGTGCTGACATGCTGCTGTGGGATGGCGCTTGCATTGTCCACGAGGAGTTCAAGTCCAAGCAGCTGGAAGACATGATGGCGCTGTACCCAGATGCAGCCGTCCTGGTGCACCCCGAGTCGCCGACTGCAGTGATCGATTTGGCTGATGCTGTGGGTTCGACAAGCCAGCTGATTGCCGCCGCGCAGAGGCTGCCGAACAAGACCTTTATCGTCGCCACTGACGCCGGCATCTTCTACAAAATGCAGCAGCTGTGTCCGGATAAAGAGTTTATTGCTGCACCAACCGCCGGTAATGGCGCGGCCTGCCGCAGTTGTGCGCACTGTCCATGGATGGCGATGAATACCCTAGAGCGCACCCTGGCGTGCTTGCGTGAGGGCAGTAACGAGATATTTGTCGATCCGGCGCTGATCCCCAAAGCGATCAAGCCGCTCAAGCGCATGCTGGATTTCACCCAGGCCGCGCGGCTCAAGCTGAGCGGCAACGCTTAAGCGAGCAGCAGAAAAAGCCAGGCATTTGCCTGGCTTTTTTGTTTCTAGCGCAGCATCTGTTCGATGATGCGCTGCTCCTCTATTAGCTCCCGCTGCCGGGCATCGATGCGTGACGCTAGCTGGAAGTTGTTGCTGGCCCGGCGCTTGGCGTAATCGAGTTGTTCCAGCGCTTGCTTGTAGTCGCCGACCAAGGCGAAAAACTCACCGCGGGCTTGGTGCAGGCCAATGGTGTTGCCGCTCAGGCCGCGCACTTCTGCTACCTGATACCAAACGTCTGGATCGTTGCCGCGACTTTTCAGCATTTCGTCGAGGGCGCGCTCCGCCTCCTGGGTGCGTACTTGTTTGATCAGCAGATCGATGTGCGCTTGATTAACCGGATAGTTGCTGGGGTAGAGGGTCAGCAGCCGGCTAATCCGGTTTTGCGCGTCAGCAAGACGGTTAGTCGCCATGTCCAATTCAACCTGCGCCAGGTTGTAGCTGACGTCGTTGGGCGAGCGCGTAAGCAGCGGTTGCAGGGATTCGCGGGCCTGTTTGTGTTGGCTGCTTTTCAATTGCGCAATGGCCAGGCCGTAACGTGCGGCCTCCATGTTTGGGTTTTCGTCGAGCATGCTCCGAAAGCGCTTGGCGGCTATCCCCGGTGTTTCTTCGTAGATCAACTGCACACGGGCGCGCATCAGCTGGTAGCGCACGCTGTCGGTGACGCCTGTGGCCGTGTATTGCTCGGCGCGGTTGCGGGTGTCGGCGATGCGCGACTCCGACACCGGGTGAGTCAGGAGGAACTCCGGCGGCTTGCGGTCGTAGCGATACTGGCGCATTAAGCGTTCAAACATGCTGGGCATGGCGCGCGGGTCGAAACCGGCTTTCTCCAGGTTGACCAGGCCAATACGGTCGGCCTCTTGTTCGTTCTGGCGCGAGAAGCGCCGCTGTTCCTGCATCGCCGCAGCCTGGGTGGTAGCGATTGCCGCGATGCCCAGGTCGCCGGCGCCGGCGGCAGCGGCGACGATACCGGCCAGCATGCCGGCCATCACCGGGATCTGCATGCGTTGCTGAGCTTCCAGGCCGCGAGCAAAGTGGCGCTGCGACAAGTGCGCCAGTTCGTGGGCCATGACCGAGGCGTACTCGGCTTCAGTCTGGGCATACAGGAACAGGCCGCCATTGACCCCGACAATCCCGCCGGGGGCAGCAAAGGCGTTGATCTGCGGGCTGTTCAGCAGGACGAACTCCAGGCGCCGGTCTTGCAGCTGGCTGGTTTCGCTCAGCCGATACACGCTCGTCTCGATGAAGTCCTTGAGTTGCGGGTCATCGAGCTGGCTGACCTGGCCGCGCACCAGGCTCAGCCAGGCGCGCCCTAGCTGGTGTTCTTGCTGGGGCGAGACGATGGAAGAACTGGCATCGCCTAGGGAGGGCAGGTCACTCGCCATGCTGGGAGTTGCCAGCAGGCAGGCTAGCGTCAACAGGGTGGGGCGCAAAAGGCTCATGCACAAAGCTCGCGTCGAACAAAGGCGTTACTGTAGCTGTCTGGCATCGGTGCTGGCCAGGGTTGTGCGGCCTTGGTTATCCTTGCGGCCCTCCTGGAGTAGATAAATGACTGATATGCACTGGTGT
>JAWWDH010000364.1:0-3675 GCA_033720015.1 Pseudomonas sp. | reverse complement strand
TAAACGCCTGGTAGCCGAAGAAGAAGGCTTCCATGGCCACTTGCTGGGTGGCTGTGCTCTTGAAATCAATCATTAAGGTCAAGCCTATTGACGTATATGTGGTGGCCGGCGTAGTTTCTGGCAACCAGAGTTTCCGTCAATCAGTTTGACCTATTTTTATTTGTCTTTGCTACCGGTGTATCCATGGCCTTCTCCGAACGTGTTGCCCGCCTGAAAAGCTCCCTAATCCGTGAAATTCTGGCTGCAGCGCAGCGTCCAGAAGTGATGTCGTTTGCTGGCGGCTTGCCTGCCGAGCCGATGCTGCCGAAGGTCGAGTGGGCCGCGATGCCCGCGAGCATGGGCCAGTACGGCACCAGTGAAGGCGAGCCGGCGCTGCGTGAGGCGATTGCCGCCGAGGCCCGCGCCTTGGGCGTGCCTTGCGACGCCAGCCAGGTGCTGATTGTCAGCGGCTCGCAGCAAACCCTCGACTTGGCCAGCAAACTGTTTATTGATCCAGGTACCGAAGTGCTGCTTGAGGCGCCGACCTATTTGGCCGCGCTGCAAGCTTTCCAGCTGTTCGGGGCTGATTGCATCGCCGTGCCGCAGGAGGCCGATGGCCCGCAGATCGACGCGCTACGCCAGCGTTTGGAAAATCACAAGCCAGCGTTCGCCTACCTGATCCCAACCTTCCAGAACCCCTCGGCCGTGCGCTACAGCGAAGCCAAGCGCGACGCCGTGGCGGCGCTGCTGGACGAGTTTGGCGTGACCCTGATTGAAGACGAGCCTTACCGCGAGTTGGTGTTTGATGACGGCAGCGCCACGCCGATTGTCAGCCGTTTGCAGAAGGCCAGCTGGATCTACACCGGCACCGTGTCGAAAACCCTGCTGCCGGGGCTGCGCGTCGGCTACCTGATTGCCACGCCGGATCTGTATCCCTACCTGCTGCGCCTCAAACAGTCGGCGGACCTGCACACCAATCGCATCGGTCAGTGGCAGGCATTGCAGTGGCTGGGTAGCGAGAAATATCGCGGCCACCTGGCTGAGCTGCGCGACTTCTACCGCATCCGCCGTGATGCCATGCAGGCGGTGCTGGCAGAGCACTTTAGCGACCTGGCGGATTGGCAGATCCCCCAGGGCGGGTTGTTCTTCTGGTTAACCCTGAAACAGCCGCTGGATACCCGCACCCTGTTGGCCCCAGCGCTGGCGCAGAACGTGGCGTTTATGCCGGGCGAGCCGTTCTTTATTGACCCGGATGCTCACCCGGGTCACCTGCGACTGAACTTCAGCCACGTGGCGCCGGAGCGTTTAAGCGAAGGCCTCAAACGTCTGGCCGAGGTGATCCGTCAGGCCCAAGCGAGCTAGTTAAGCGGGTTCCGTCAAGAAGAGGGTGATATGTACAAGGTGTATGGCGATTACCGTTCGGGCAACTGTTACAAGGTCAAGCTGATGCTGCACCTGCTGGATCAGCCGTATGAGTGGATAGCGATCGATATCCTCAAGGGCGACACCCAGAACGAGGCCTTTCTGGCGAAAAACCCCAACGGTAAGATCCCGGTGCTGGAGCTGGAAGACGGTACCTGCCTGTGGGAGTCCAACGCTATTCTGAATTTCCTCGCCGATGGCAGCGCATTTTTGCCGACCGAGCCGCGCTTGCGCACGCAGGTGCTGCAGTGGCAGTTCTTCGAGCAATACAGCCACGAGCCTAATGTTGCGGTGGCGCGTTTTATCCAGCTGTATCAAGGCCTGCCTGCAGCACGGCGCGCAGAGTATGAGGCGTGCCAGGCGCTCGGCTACAAGGCGCTCAAGGTGATGGAGAAGCAGCTGCAACGCACCGCCTATCTGGTCGGTGAGGATTTCTCGATTGCCGATATCGCCCTGTACGCCTACACCCATGTGGCGGATGAGGGTGGCTTTGACCTGACCGAACTTCCGGCTGTGCGCAGCTGGCTGGCGCGGGTGGCCAGCCACCCACGTTACGTCGGCATGCTTGACTGACAGCCGATCAACAACAGTTCGGGGTTGCCGTAACGGCTGAGACGCCTGGGCCGGTTTATCTGTCTGTCGCCAGCTCAGGCTAAAAAGCACTTATCATTCAACGATCTATCTACATGACTGGGTCGCGGATGCCATCTGTTGTTCAGCGCTACAAGCGGCGGCTTGCCGCTGCCTTGGCGCGCTACTTTCCTCACACCACCGCGTATCTGCGGGCCGAGCGCGAAGCGAACGCGTTGCCGCAGAAACCTGGCGCACGCACCAAGAAGTCGTCCGCTACGGCTAAGCCAAAAACCACTAACGCCAAGCAACCGGCCAAACCCCGCCGGGCCAGCACCGCGACCAGGGTTCAGGGTATTTACGGGCCGGCCATGCTCACTGTCGATGCTGCGCAGTGCCAAGGCATGCGTGAGCAGGTGGCCCGTGCCGTGACGGCAGGCGTGCTCAGTGCGCCCTCGCAAGAACAATGGGCGATGATCCTTAGCCCTCACCCCCTGACGCGCATCTTTGCCGGTGCCGGCTCGGGCAAGTCCACCACGCTGGTGCTGCGGGTGGCCTTCATGCTCTGTCATCTGGGCATTAAACCTGAGCAGTTGACGGTGATTTCCTTCACCAATGCTTCCTGCAGCGAGCTGCGTGAGCGGCTGCTCAAGGTGATGGCGTTCTTCAACTACCCCTTTGATGCAGCCCAGGCGCGGCAGACGGTGCGCACCTTCCATTCGGCCATGGGCGGCATGGCCAAGAGCCTGCTCGACAATCCGCGTTGGTTCGAGCAGCTAGATGATCGCCAAGCCGCCGCTCGCGAGCTGGATAACCCGCTGATGGCGGGCCGCCTTCGCCCGGCGCAGCAGCGTTTGCTCAAGCAGGCGTATCAGCAGTGCTATGCCGAGCAACCAGTGTTCCGTGAGCAGGTCCACAGCCTCTTGCAGCTGCCGTTGCCGCCGGCTGAAGCCAAGCGTCTGCCCAAGGCGCCGCTGGATGCCTTCAAGTTGCAGGGTGAGTTCAGTGCCGTGCCGCTGTATGAGGCGTTCTATGCCCAGGCCGGTTTTATCGAGAGCATTGGTATTGACCTGAGCACTTTGCAGTCGCAGGCGCTGAGCGGCCCGGCGCAGGTGCGCCGCTTTAGCGCGGCGTTGCTGTTGTTCTGGCCGTACTTCGAACGCTGCCTGCAGGAACAAGGGCTGATGACCTTTAATGCGGCGTTTGTACAGCTGACGACGCGACTCAACGCTGGCGGGCAGGGCGTTTCGGCGCAGGTGCTGGCGCCTTTCAGTCACTTACTGATCGACGAGTTTCAGGATATCTCGCCGCAGATCGTGCAGTGGTTGCAGGCCGTGCAGCGGGCTCAGGCGGGGCATGGCAGCAGCGTCAGTCTGATGGCGATTGGCGATGACTGGCAATCGATCTACGGCTGGCGCGGCAGCTCGCCGGAGTTGTTTATCGATTTCGATCGGCACTTCCCAGGTAAAGGGCGGGCCAAATGCAGCGCCGTATTGAACCTGGCCAATAACTACCGCTCGATTGAACCGATCATCCGTGACGGCGAGGCGTTGCTCGGCGGCGTGCAACACAAACAGGCAAAAACCAGCCAGGCGATCAGGCCTACTCAGCCCGGTGATCACGGTGTGCGCCTGATCCAGCGTTTTGATGCCAAGGCGCGGTTGCCGGAGCTGCTCAAGCAAATCCACGAGCAGTGCACCTATG
>JAWWDH010000363.1:0-3687 GCA_033720015.1 Pseudomonas sp. | reverse complement strand
CTGGGTACCGAAGGCGCTTATCCGCCGTTCAACCTGATCGACGCCAGTGGCCAGGTCGGCGGTTTCGACGTAGAAATCGGCCAGGCCCTGTGCGCCAAAATGAAAACCGAGTGCGAAGTCGTCACCTCCGACTGGGATGGCATCATTCCGGCGCTCAACGCGAAGAAGTTCGACTTCCTGATCGCCTCCATGTCGATCACCGACGAGCGCAAGGTAGCGGTAGATTTCACCGAACCCTACTACACCAACAAACTGCAGTTCATCGCCCCGAAAGGCGCTGATTTCAAAACTGACAAAGCCAGCCTGAAAAACAAAGTCATCGGCGCCCAGCGCGCCACCATCGCCGGCACCTGGCTGGAAGACAACCTCGACGGCGTGGTTGATATCAAGCTGTACGACACCCAGGAAAACGCCTACCTAGACCTGTCCTCGGGCCGTCTTGATGGCGTGCTGGCTGACACCTTCGTCAACTGGGAATGGCTGAAGAGCGATGCAGGCAAAGGCTTCGAGTTTAAAGGCGACCCGGTATTCGACAACGACAAGATCGGTATTGCCGTGCGTAAAGGCGACGCCCTGCGCGAAAAGCTGAACACCGCCCTGGCCGAGATTGTGGCTGACGGCACCTACAAGAAGATTAACGACAAGTACTTCCCGTTCAGCATCTACTAAGCCGCCGGCACTGCGTCGCCCCTCGGGCGACGCAGGCTTCTGAGCCCCTATGAACTTCGATCTCTACGGATTCGGCCCAGCCCTGGCTGCTGGCACCCTGATGACCATCAAGCTGGCGCTCAGCGCGCTGTGCCTGGGTCTGGTGCTCGGCTTGCTCGGCGCTCTCGCCAAGACTTCCCCGTACAAGCCGTTGCAATGGCTTGGCGGTACTTACTCGACCATCGTGCGCGGTATTCCCGAGCTACTCTGGGTGCTGCTGATCTATTTCGGCACCGTGCAGCTAATGCGCAACCTGGCGGACCTGCTCGGCATCGAAAGCCTTGAGCTAAATGCCTTCGCCGCCGGCACCATCGCCCTGGGCATCTGCTTCGGCGCCTACGCCACCGAGGTATTTCGCGGCGCGATTCTGGCGATCCCCAAAGGCCACCGTGAAGCGGGCCAAGCGCTGGGCATGTCCAAGCCACGGATATTCTGGCGACTGATCCTGCCGCAGATGTGGCGCATCTCCCTGCCCGGCCTGGGCAACCTGTTTATGATCCTGATGAAGGACACCGCCCTGGTCTCGGTAATCGGCCTGGAAGAAATCATGCGCCGCTCACAAATTGCCGTGACCTCAAGCAAAGAGCCGTTCACCTTCTATCTCGTTGCAGCCTTTATCTACCTGGGCCTGACAGTCGTCGCGATGATCGGCATGCACCTCATGGAAAAACGCGCCAGCCGTGGCTTTGTCAGGAGCGCCTCATGAACTGGGACGTGATTATCAAGTGGCTACCCCGCCTCACCGAAGGCGCAGCCCTGACGCTGGAGCTGGTGGCCATCGCCGTTGTTGCCGGCTTGGTCCTGGCCATTCCACTGGGTATCGCACGCTCATCCCGGCACTGGTACGTTCGGGCCATGCCCTATGGCTACATCTTCTTCTTCCGTGGCACCCCACTGCTGGTTCAGCTGTTCTTGGTCTACTACGGCCTGGCGCAGTTCGACGCAGTGCGCGAAGGCCCGCTGTGGGCCTATCTGCGCTCGCCCTATTGGTGCGCGGTACTGACCATGACGATGCACACCGCCGCCTATATCGCCGAGATCCTGCGCGGCGCTATCCAGGCCGTGCCACCGGGCGAAGTAGAAGCGGCACGCGCGCTCGGCATGTCACGGGCCAAGACCATGTTCTATATCGTCCTGCCACGCGCCGCGCGCATCGGCCTGCCGGCGTACAGCAACGAAGTGATCTTGATGCTCAAGGCCAGCGCCCTGGCCAGCACCGTGACCCTCCTTGAACTGACCGGCATGGCGCGCACCATCATCGCCCGCACCTACATGCCGGTGGAGATCTTCTTTGCCGCCGGGATGTTCTACCTGCTGATCGCCTTCCTGCTGGTACGCGGCTTCAAGCTGCTGGAACGCTGGCTGCGCGTCGACGCCTGCCAGGGCCGCTGATTGCTGAGGGCACACGCCCTCGGCAACACTCCATATGCCAACAACCTCACCGATCCAACCATTGCAAGACGCGGCCTTGCTGCTGCGCTTCCAGGCGCTCGACAGCTTCCTCCGCGAGCATCAGGCGCTGTGGCGACCCCGACCTTTTGTGCACCATCCAGCCCTGCCTTGGGAAGCCGAGCACCCGCAACTCGGTGCCTGGCTCCGCGCACAAAGCCTGGAACATGCCGAAGCGGCGCATAATCAGCCGCATCTACTGTCAGCCCCCGCCCCCTTCCCGCAACTGGCGGCGACAGCGCATGCACTAAGCCAGATTGGTGAGCTGCCCCACTCGCCCGCAAGCGCCTTGCCCGCACGCTTTAGCGCAGACGTACCCGGCCGCAAATGGCAACAGATCGACGCCTTCGCGCGCAGCCTGAGCTTTACTGAGACGCCGCAACACTGGCTGGACTGGTGCGCCGGCAAAGGCCACCTCGGTCGCCGGCTGGCGCACAACGGCGCAGCGCTGACTTGCCTGGAGTACAACCCACAACTGGTCAGCAGCGGCCAGCAGCTCAGCCACAAGCTCGGCATCAGGGCAGAGCATATCGAGCAGGATGTACTGGCTAACGAGGCTCCGCCACAACTCAAGGCACTCCACACGCCAGTGGCGCTGCACGCCTGTGGCGAGCTGCACACGCGCCTGCTGCAACTGGCCAGCCTAACCGGCTGTCAGCAGCTGGCGGTCGCCCCCTGCTGCTACAACCGCATCAGCACAGAGCGCTATCAGCCCTTGTCGACACAGGCTCAAGCCTCGACGCTGCAGCTGTCGATCGACGACCTCGGCCTGCCACTCAGCGAAACCGTTACCGCTGGGGCACGGGTACGCCGCCAGCGCGATCAGTCGATGGCCAGGCGCCTGGCCTTCGACCTGCTGCAACGTCAGCTACGCAGCGTCGACGACTACCTGCCCACCCCCTCTCTGCCAGCTGCCTGGCTGGACAAGCCCTTTGCCGAGTACTGCAAAGATCTCGCCGCCCTTAAACACCTGTCCACACCCGCCGCGCAGGACTGGCAGCAGCTTGAGCAACATGGCTGGCAACGCCTGGCCGAGGTGCGCAACCTGGAGCTGTTGCGCGGCCTCTTTCGCCGCCCACTGGAGCTTTGGTTATTGCTCGACCGCGCCCTGTACCTCCAGGAGCAGGGTTACAGCGTGCGCCTAGGCACGTTCTGCACGTACCAACAGAGCCCGCGCAACCTGCTGCTGCTCGCCGAACGCCAACCCAAGTTGCCCACAACATCTGTGGATAACTCTGTTGACAGATTCTGAGCAAACTACGCAAACACCCGCCACGGCACGCTACCGTTGAACTGCACATTTTTTAACCTAAAAATATCTCTCGTAAAAACATGCACTTATAAAATACCGAGAGGCAGATCACAAAGCCCGCGTACTCACGTACCAAATACACCGCGCATGTGCATAAGCATTTCGCTGCTGATAACAAGTCCCATATAAAACCGCGCTCAGACAGCTTTACAGCTGAAAATGAATGGATATAATGGCGACCCTGAAATGCCGGTATAGCTCAGCTGGTAGAGCAACTG
>JAWWDH010000362.1:0-3696 GCA_033720015.1 Pseudomonas sp. | reverse complement strand
TGCCCAGGTTCTCAGTCAGCACGATGGTGGTGCCATCGGTGATCGAGTCGACCATGTAGACCTCGTCGGTCACGGTGCCGATCATGATGATGTCGCCCGCTTCGAACTCACTTGAGCTTGAAACGTTCAGAATCTTCTGACCGGTGCTGTTGACACCCGATACGGTGGCCGTCAGTGCGGTCTTCTCGGTACTCGGTACAGAGTTCCAGAAGTCGTTGGACAGGACGGTCTCATCCTGGATGACATTCACCCGGACACCACGGTTGGCAACAACCCGTACACCATCGTAGAACTGCTCACCGGTGCCAGGGTTCTGGATGATAGAGCCGCCGTAGACGAACTCGACCGCCGGCGCAGTGCCGCCAGACTCAGCCAGATAGTAACCGTTGACGAGGTTGATGATGGTGTCGAACGATTTGTTAGACGGGTTGATCGTGGTGATGTCCATGAAGTCGTCGTCACCGTGATCGATAACAGACGCGTCATCCGCGATGTCCATCAACCAGCGGTGCAACTCCAACACCGTGATGTAGTTGGTGGTGGCCGTACCATGGTCACCCCCGTGATAAGTAATGGACTTGTCAGTATTGACGCGCCATTTTGTTGCATCGATAGCCATTTACTTAATCCTTAACTCGTACTGAAAACCAGTATAGTGCTGCCCGCGCTGATCAATATGGAACATCGGCACCCAACGCGCTGCATCACCCCGATTGAAAGCATTCAACTCCCTAGCTTTCTCCTCCGGCGATTTATTGGAGTTTAGTAATATTAAGAGCGCAGCACCACCCATAATAGCCAAGCCAATATCAGAATTATCGCTGCCGCCGCCCGTAGAAACCGTTCCGCCAGCAGTGTCACCACTGTCGCCAACGTTTGGAGTATCACCAGTATCACCGCCATCCGGGTTACCCTCCCCGTCGTTGCAGTTGTCACCCGCACACGGCAAATTCGGGTCCCATGCAGGATCGCAGGTTATTCAGCCCGACGTTTTCGCCGCAGTCGGTAATGCAAAGGTGAGGGTTATTAGTAGTGCAAGTAGTTTAGTCTTCATGCCAGCTCCTTTTCAGTAAGGCGTCAATTTTGGTCGTATTACGCTCGATGATCCGCCGCCACTCATCACTCATGTCTTCATGATTTGCCAGCGCGACCTCAAGTTTATCGAGGCGGCGAATGTACTCCTTGTGATATACCTCGCAGGCAATCACTTTATCGGCCAGCTCATCGAGCTTTGACGTTTGCACAGCGCCCGCCGGCCCAAAAAAATTAGCTGACCACCCGCCACTTGAAGCAGCAATCAAGATGATTACCCAAGGGTTTCGAATCAGCTCACTGAAGTTTTCACGGCTACCAGCCATATTATCATCATCCACACAGCTACGACTGCTGTTGCGTCTAGCCATTCTGATACCTTCAAGTCTCGTTTTTCAGATGCCATAGTAAGCCTCATGGTTTAGGTATCACATCAATAGTTTCAATCAATCCTCGTTGGTCACGGTTGATGACCAAACGAGTCGGTTTTGGTTTTGGTTCCTCTCTTGGTTTTGTAAACGCTTGTGCAGTCTCGGCAAACTGAGCGGCGATAGCTTGCATGCTGTTAGCAGCTTGAGACGTAGCCAGTACAGCACGTGCAGTTACCTCCAGGGCAGGGTCTGGCTGCTGTGCCTTTGGCTCGCGTTTAGGCGGCGGAGTTTGCTTTTTCTGAGCTACCCGCTTTTTGGTTTTTCGAAGTGCCCCCGGTGAAACTTTTAAAGTATCGCTCATTTTGCCACGCACTCCAGTAATTGCCGCAGCTTTTGGACGCGCTCACGCGACTCTGCCAGCACTTGGTCTGCAGCGTACCTTACTTTGCCACCTTCCTCCTGTACCGGCACCAGGATGGTTTTTAGAGGGGTTCCTTTCTTTTCTTCTGTTGCTTTCTTGACAACAACCTTCTTTTTTACCTTCTCCTGGATAGGCTCAGGCGTGACTTCTTGGATAGGTTCAGGAGTGGTTGGCGGCAACTCGACCGGTGGGGCTTCCTGGACTGGTTCAGGGGTCGCAGCTGGTTGAGTTGGTACGTCGAGTTGGGCTTGAGCTATGTCACGTTTGACTGGCAGGCGGGGGTCAGTTTGCGCCAGCCGATCCAGCTCACGGTTCACACCGTTGAAGAAATCCCGGAAGATTTTTGTCCAAGATTTTTTGCTGACCCCTGTACCCATGGCAGTGACGATATCGTCAGTCAGGTCTGGTCTGTTATCAACACCGGGGGACGAGATTTTACGGTTGCCGCCCGCAACTGCCAAAGCCTCGTAGCCCCCACGAACTCGGCCGGATATCGGGTATCCCCAGCGGTATTTTGGGTGATTCGGGTCTGTGTGTTCTTTTGCCGTGATGCCACGGCCGCCAGCAGCGTCTCTCAGGATTTTCTTTAACCCTACAAGCTGCTCCGGACCATACCCAGCCGCTTCCAATTTTGGGATCGCGTATTGAGCAATATGGTTCCAGAGCTCATTAGCGACCTCATGCTGCCCGCGCGCAGCAGTCTGACGTCGCCCACCAGTGTCCTGTTCGTAAATGAGACGGTACTTCGTGGACTCATCAAGGTAGTGGTTAAGGTGTTCACGCACGGCAGGGTGAGGGTCTTTCACCTCAAACCGCTGGACAACCCCAGAGGTATCTTCAGTAAGCTGAACAGGCTGTTCAACTTCAGGTTCAACCGGTGCTTCAGGTTCAACCGGTGCTTCAGGTGCAGCAGCTACATCAGGTTCTACAACTGGCGCCGGTGGGCCAGCCACAGGGACCGGCGGGCCAACTGGAGCTGCTGGCTCGACAGGGGCAGGTGGTGTATAGGGGACACCATCGATCTTCGCTTGGAGCTCAGCGGCGAGTTCGTCTATAACAGCAACCTCTTCAGGAGTTGCTACCGCCCGCATTTCATCCAGCTCAGCCATTTGCTCTTGAGCTGCTGTCACTTCTGGCGATGGAATCTCAACATCAGCCTCAGAAGTATCCAGCGGGATGGCAGTGCGTTGGTTGACGGCGGCGTCTTCCGCGCTCCCGGGAGGGGCGTCAGAGAAGTACCCTGCTGTGCCCGTGACACCACCGATCGCGCCACCGGTAACACCACCACCTACAATACCCTGCAGCGTCCGCTCGAGACCTTCGAGGAAATTCACCCCCGCCTTGGTTTCATACTGCGTGGCGAGGTATTCAACCAGTTCCTGTTGTGCTTCCGTGGCGCCTTCGTACGTCGCACCTTTTGTGATGCCATGGATAATGCCTTTCGGCTCTTGGGCAAAACTCAGGAGTTTCTGCGCGCCAAAACGCTCGAGCAGTGATACGGCGATCGCACCCACACCACCCACGGCGAGGTCTTCACCAGTAACTTCTTCACGCCCGTCGGCCGCTGCGCGCTCAGTGGCGATCTCTTCAGAACGGGAAGCTACATAAGCTGGCAGCTGCGTGACAGCAGCAACCATGTCAGGCAAAGAAACCATCCCAGTCTCAAAACCCCACGAGACGAAATCTGCGACAGCATCAAAGTAACGGCCTTCGTCGAGGGCGACCTTACCTTCTTCCCAGCCTTGAGAAGGTTTGTAGCCGAGGTCGACCGCTTTTAGCGCGGCGGCGGCTTCGCCCAGCAGGGTCGTTGCGCCGGGCTGGGCCATATGCCGGCGGAATTCTTCTCCCGTTTTGATGTCGACGCCTTCAGGG
>JAWWDH010000361.1:0-3699 GCA_033720015.1 Pseudomonas sp. | reverse complement strand
TCCAGTTGCAGCAAGTGTGGCTCGGGGGCATGGGCAAAGCCTGGCAGGCCCTCGAGAATGCTGGCCCAGGGGTTGCCCTCGGCATCCACCGAGCCGAGCAGGATAAAGGGCAGTTGGCGGTAGAAGTCGCGGTGCTGCTCGGGCAGGTGATCGCGGATCACCCTGCGTCCGAACGCCTCCATGCGCTCGGCCACGCCGACGCGTTGCTGCAGGGTTTTTTCCCCGGCATGCCAGGGCGAAGAGGCGTTTTCGGGGCGCTGGGAAAACATCGCGGCGACTCCAGAACAATTCAGACGACAGTGCGCCGGCTACCGTGCGGGTGACCGGCGCCGCGAGTCAGGCTTGCAGACCGGCGGCCGTGCGCGGCATCGCTACGAAGTGCGGCAGCGCTTCGATGCGGGCCAGCCAGGCGCGCAGGTTGGGGTAGTCGGCCAGCGACACGTTGCCTTCCGGGGCGTGGGCGATATAGCTGTAGCTGGCGACATCGGCGATGCTCGGCTGCTCGCCGACCAGGTACTGTCGACCGCTCAATTCGGCTTCGATCACCTTGAGCAGGGCGTGGGCGTTGGCGATCACTTCTTCGGCGTTGTAGGGCGCGCCGAACACGGTGATCAGCCGTGCACGGGCCGGTCCCGCGGCGAGCGGCCCGGCGGCAATCGACAGCCAACGCTGCACGGCGGCGGCACCGGCGGCATCGCTCGGCAACCAGTGGACTTCGCCGTATTTCTGCGCCAGGGAAACCAGAATGGCATTCGAGTCGGCCAGCACGGTGCCGTTGTCGTCGATGACCGGCACCTGGCCGAAGGGGTTCATCGCCAGGAATTCTGGATGTTTGTGCGCGCCCTTGGTCAGGTCGACCAGCACGAACTCACTCGGCAGGCCGAGCAGCGACAGCATCAGCTCGACCCGGTGGGAGTGACCGGACAGGGGGAAACCAAAGAGTTTGATGGCTTTCTGGGGCATGGGAGTCTCCGTGAGACGGTTGAATGAGTTATTCGGCGGTGACCGAAAAGCAGAGGCCGTGCCGATGTAAGTCATCTTCCTCCCACTGCATCAGAAGAAGAATCGCCATAAATGGCAATCCATTGTTTCACCAAGTGCAATAAATGTTGGCAGGGAGCCTGCAGTTGCCATCAACCCTGTGTGAGCGCGGGGTGCTCACGTAATTTCGCCGCCGCGAAATCGACGAAGCTGCGCACCCGCGCAGCGGCCTTGCGCCCTTCCCGGTACAGCAGGTGGACCGGCTGGGGCGGTAGCTCGAAGGCATCCAGCACCGTCCTCAGTTGGCCCGCCTGCAGCTGGGCATGGACTTGATAGCTCATGCAGCGGGTCAGACCGGCGCCAGCACAGGCCGCGACAATCGCCGCCTGATGGGTGGCGCAGTTGAGGCGCGGGTGCAGGTTAACCGTCAGCGCCCGAGCGTTATTCTGGAAGCGCCATTCCGGCAGGCGCGTATCGGCACTCGCATGGATGATCCACGCGCTGCTCAGGCTCTGCGGTGTCTCAGGCTCACCCCGCTTGGCCAGATACGCCGGGCTGGCGCAGATCACATGACGAATGCTGCCGACCTTGAGGGCGTACAACGACGAATCCGCCAGCTCGCCGACCTGGATCGCGACATCCACCCCGTCCTCGTGCAGGTTGGGTACGCGGTCCAGGTACTGGCCGAAAATCTGCACCTCGGGATAGGCATCCAGGTACTCGAGCAGGATCGGCGTGAGCACTTGTTGGCCAAACAGCAGGGGCATGGCCAGGGTCAGCTGGCCGCGGGGGTGCACATGCAGGCCACAGGCCGAGGCTTCCGCCTCCGCCACTTCCTGGAGGATGCGCTGGCAGTCCAGGGCGAAGCGCTCACCGGCCTCGTTCGGCTGTACGCCGCGGGTGCTGCGGCTCAGTAACGGCGTGCCGAGGCGCTGCTCGAGCATGGCCATGGCGCGCGTCACCGTGGCCACGGAAATGTTCAGGCGGCGCGCCGCGGCGGCCAGGCTGAGGTCTTCGAACACGGCCTGGAATACCCGCATCTGTTGATAGCGGTCCATCGTCCGTCAGCCCCGGATCGGGGGGTTGAGTCCTGCGTCTGCGCGCAAACGCTCGACGCAGTAATCGACAAAGCTGCGCACCTTGGCCGGCACCGTGCGTCCGCCCTGATAGACCACGTGGATGGGCAGCGGTGGCGGCTCGAAACGTTCCAGCAGCAATTCCAGCTCGCCGGCGGTCACCTGGCTGGCGACCTGATAGGAAAGCACGCGGGTCAGACCCCAGCCCAGCTGTGCGGCATTGATCGCAGCCTGGTTGGCGCTGACGATCAGGCGGGCCTCAGGGCGAATGTTCAGGGTGCCCTCGGGCGCGCTGAACTGCCAATCGGTGAGCAGGCTGCTGCTGGCAGCGAGGACGATGCGCGCGGCGTGCAGGTCGCGCGGATGCTCTGGCCGACCGTGCCTTTGCAGGTAGGCCGGGGCCGCGCAGACCACCTGGCGTACCGTGCCGACCGGCACGGCGTGCAAGCCGCTGTCAGGCAGGTTGCCGATGCGCACGGCGACATCGATGCCTTCGTCGACCATGCTTGCCACGCGGTCGAGCAACAGGGCCTTGATCGTCACCGCCGGGTGCTGCTCGAGGTAGTCGACCATCAGCGGGGTGACGAACAGCTCGCCAAATAGCACCGGGGCGGTCAGTGTCAGCTGACCACGGGCGATGGCATGGCTGCCGGCCGCCGACTCTTCGGCCTCTTGCAGTTCGGCGAGAATCCGCCGGCAGTCTTCCACATAGCGCTGGCCCGCTTCGGTCAGGTGCACGCTGCGTGTAGTGCGCGCCAGCAGCAGCGTGCCGATGCGTTCTTCGAGGGCCGCCACCGCGCGGGTCACGCTGGGGGGCGACAGGTGCAAACGGCGGGCGGCGGCGGCAAAGCCCTGTTCCTCGGCGACGGCGAGAAACACCTGCATTTCCTGAAACCTGTCCACAAGGGTTAAGGCTTGCTCTGGCATACCCTCAACCTCTTTGAACTTTTCAATCCAGCCTTGCATCCAATCAGCTTGTGAGTTGAATGAGTTCCTAGCCGTCTCTTCCCAGGTATTGATGGTTTGATTCCAAAGTTCAGGATCCTGGATACCGCTGAGGGATTTGATGTTATCGACCCATTTGTCCATCAAGTTCTTTTGAGCATCACCCCAGGCTTTGAACATTTCCTCGGCTTGCTTGGTCCATTCTGTCATTTCACACCTCCAGTGTGTCTTGAAATGATGACTAGATAAGCCAGAATATCAATGTCAAATGTGATGAGGCTAATCTGTACTGTGGTAATAAAACATTAGTCAATCCAATGATTTGTGTTGAATTCTGATCATTGGTTGATGCATTGCTCAATAAAATCAGCTAATACTGATGAAAAAACCTCCGGGTTTTCGAGATGTGGTGTATGGCCGACCTCCTCAATTACGGTCAGTTCTGCATTCGCTAGTTTATTCTGATAGAGTTTGCCAATACGGAGTGGCATAATTAAATCATTTTGCCCCCAGATCAGCAAAACTCGTGTTTTCAGTCCAGATACCTGTGAACTCACGTTCCAATTGAGAACTGCCTGAGTAAATTTTAAGTATTGACCTGGTTTGCCAGCTAAGGCATCGCTGATCAGTGACCGGGTAAATGACCCCTGTTTTGATAGACCTGCCAGACGCAATACACGCTTGATGATTGCTTTGC
>JAWWDH010000360.1:0-3702 GCA_033720015.1 Pseudomonas sp. | reverse complement strand
TCAGCACCTCATCGGCCGTACGGTAGTTCAGCGGGATTACTTCTGTGGCGGCATTGACAGACAAACTGCAGCTCAGCAGCGCGGCGACAAGCAGGGTACGAACCTTCATAGCAGAAAACTCCGTAAATCAGCGTCGGTAATACTGGTGTCCCAGGCTTGATCAAACTGTGCACGGCGCTGGCGATTACGGCCAGGGTCTTGGTACAGGGCATAGCCGTTGGCTTGGCCTATATCGGGCAATAGCAGCACGCCACGGTCATCGGCCAGGAGAAACGCCAGCGCCTCGTTAGGGTAATCCGGGTGCAGCTTGCGGATCTGCAGATTGCTCGGCAATCGGCGCGCAAGGCCGAGTAGGCGATGGCCTTCCTTGACGGCGCGGCTGGGGTCGCGCAGGAGGATGCGCAGTTGATTGCGCGGGCTGGCTAAAAGAAAGCGGGTGCAGGCGTCCTGGATGCTGCTGTGGTGATACAGCCAAGGTTCCAGGTCATGGCTGTAGATGCACAGGCTGCGCTGGGCTTGCTGGAGCAGGGCGAGGGCGTGGGCACGGGCGTGTTCGGGCTGACTGAAACGCTCAAGCGTCGGGTGTGCGCCCAGAACAAACGGTGCGGGCTCCGCGCGCGGGCTGTCCGGGCTGGGGCTGGGGCTGGGCGGATTATGCACAGCAAAACGCCCCGGTGATTGAAACTCGATAGCGGGAAGCTCTATAGGCTCGGGCCGCTCGGTTGGTTCACTCGGGGCGTTTTCGTCGTTCATATTGGCCTCTAGGCGCTGCTACGCACCATGTCCACGTGAGGGATGCCGGCGTCCAGGAATTCCCCGCTGACGATGGCAAATCCGAGCTTTTCATAGAAGGCAGTGGCATGTACCTGGGCGCTGAGCATTTGCTGGGTCAGGCCGCGCCGTTCTGCTTCTTCGATCACCGCCTGAATCAGTGCCACGCCGACGTTCAGGCCGCGCCAGTCCTTGAGCACCGAAACACGGCCAATATGCCCGTCGGGCAACAGCCGTGCTGTACCGATAGGGTAGTCGCCTTCCAGGGCAAGAAAGTGCACGGCTTCGGCATCTTCGGCATCCCATTCGAGCTCAGGCGGCACCGCTTGTTCCGCGACAAACACGGTTTCACGGATGCGGCGCAGGTCAGCGTTGTCCTTTTGCCAGTCAGCCAGGCGAACGTGGATCTCACTCATCAGCAAACTCCAGGCTGCCTTGCTTGACCAGTTCAACCAACAGGTTACGCCCTTCATCATCGGCCAGCCACGGGCCGAGGTTATCGATATGCAGGGCGTCGGCAGCGCATACCAGCTTCAGCAATTCACGCAGGTCGGCCGAGAACAGGCGGCTCTGGCCACTGGCGAACAGTACCAAGTCTTCGCCAACTTCCGACCAGGCCATACGTGCGCTGGGGTTGCGGATCATCACGGCGCCACCTTCCAGGCTGGCGAGGAAGGCTTCTTCGTCGATTTCGATGCCGGCGATCAGCTCCGGGTAACGCGGCTCGGTCATGAATTGGCCGAACCAGGTCATCAGCAGGCGCTCATCGCTCATATGCTCGGCGAGCAAGGCTTTGAGGCGATCAAGGGCGTCGCGTTGAATTTGTGTCGGGTCGCTGGTTGGCTGCGCGTCGGCGTCGCTGTAGCGCTCTTCATCGGGCAGGAACTGGCCAAGAAAGTCGGTGAAATGGGTCAGGACTTCAGCCGCGCTTGGCGCACGGAAGCCTACGGAATACGTCATACAGTCATCCTCAGCGGTACCACAGTGGGCCAGAAGCGGCGGCAGATAGAGCATGTCGCCGGGTTCCAGAACCCATTCTTCAGTTTTAACGAATTCAGCAAGGATCTTCAGATCCGCGTGTTGCAACATCGGGCTGTCGGAATCGCACATCTGGCCAACCTGCCAGCGACGCGAACCAAAGCCTTGCAGCAGAAATACATCGTAATTATCGAAATGCGGGCCGACGCCACCGCCGGGTGCGGCAAAGCTGACCATCACATCGTCAATGCGCCACTTCGGCAGAAACTTGAATTCTTCGAGTAGTTCAGCCACTTCCGGAACGAACTGATCAACAGCCTGCACCAGCAACGTCCAGTCGCGCTCAGGCAGTTCGGCAAAGGCGTCTTCGGCAAAGGGGCCGCGACGCAACTCCCACGGGCGCTCGCCGTGCTCGATGACCAGGCGCGATTCGATTTCTTCTTCAAGGGCCAGGCCGGCCAGCTCATCCGGAGAGATCGGGCTCTCAAAGCCAGGAACAGCCTGGCGAACCAGCAAGGGTTTCTTTTGCCAGTAGTCGCGCATGAACTCGCGCGCAGTCAGCCCGCCCAGCAGTTGAAGCGGAGTATCAGGATTCATCGCTAAGCCCTTGAATTAAGTGAATACCCATAAATAAAAACGCCCGGCGCAGCCGGGCGTCTGGGTGGCTATTGCTGTTTAGATGCGCTTGGCCTGAGCGACCGCATTGCCGATGTAGTTGGCAGGGGTCAGTAACTTCAGCTCAGCCTTGGCTTCGGCAGGCATGTCCAAGCCGTCGATGAACGTCTGCAGGGCCTCTGGGCTGATGCCTTTGCCACGGGTCAGCTCTTTGAGCTTCTCGTAAGGGTTTTCGATGGCATAGCGGCGCATGACGGTCTGGATCGGCTCGGCGAGCACTTCCCAGCAGGCATCCAGGTCATCAGCAATACGTTGAGCATTGAGCTCCAACTTACTGATTCCTTTGAGGCTGGCTTCGTAAGCAATCACGCTGTGAGCGAAACCCACACCGAGGTTGCGCAGCACCGTGGAGTCGGTCAGGTCACGCTGCCAGCGCGAGATCGGCAGCTTGCTGGCCAGGTGCTGGAACAGCGCGTTGGCGATGCCCAGATTGCCTTCGGAGTTCTCGAAGTCGATCGGGTTGACCTTGTGCGGCATGGTCGAGGAGCCGATTTCACCGGCGATGGTGCGCTGCTTGAAATAACCCAGGGAGATATAGCCCCAGATATCCCGGTCGAAGTCGATCAGGATAGTGTTGAAGCGCGCGATGCCATCGAACAGCTCGGCGATGTAGTCGTGCGGCTCGATCTGCGTGGTGTAGGGGTTGAACTGCAGGCCCAGGTCACCTTCGATGAACTGCTTGGCGTTGGCTTCCCAGTCGATCTGCGGGTAGGCAGACAGGTGGGCGTTGTAGTTGCCCACGGCGCCGTTGATCTTGCCCAGCAATGGCACGGCGGCTACTTGGGCAATCTGCCGCTCAAGGCGGTAAACCACGTTGGCCAGTTCTTTACCCAGGGTAGTCGGCGAGGCCGGCTGGCCGTGGGTGCGTGAGAGCATCGGTACGTCGGCAAACTTCACTGCCAGCTCGCGGATCGCTTCGGCGGTCTGGCGCATCAGCGGCAGCAGCACGTCATCACGGCCGGCGCGCAGCATCAGGGCGTGGGACAGGTTGTTGATGTCTTCACTGGTGCAGGCGAAGTGGATGAACTCACTGACCTTGTCCAGCTCAGGCAGCTTGGCGGCTTGTTCCTTGAGCAAGTACTCCACGGCTTTGACGTCGTGGTTGGTGGTGCGCTCGATTTCTTTCACGCGCTCGGCGTGCTCAACGGCGAAGTTCTCCGCAAGTTCGTTGAGGATGGCCTGTGCTTCGGCGGAGAAGGGCGCAACCTCGGTCACGCCTTCGTGGGCGGCGAGGCGCTGCAGCCAGCGCACTTCAACCAGAACGCGGAAACGGATCAG
>JAWWDH010000359.1:0-3702 GCA_033720015.1 Pseudomonas sp. | reverse complement strand
CCTTGTCCTCAAACAGCACCGCCATGCTCTTCAGCGTCCCCAGGCTGCTCTCGCTCTGACTCGACAACGCGGCACGCGCTTCAGGGCTGGTATTGAGCGAGGCCTGAAGATTTAGACCGTACTCGGCATGCAGCTTTTCCAGCTCCAGTAGCAGGTCGTCGAACGCCGTACTGGCTGACGAGTTGAGAAAGCCCTGCCCCAGCGAGTAAGCCCCCATAGCGCGGCCTTCGCTGAGCGCCGCAGTTACTTTGAGCGTATCCGCCGAAATCAGCTCGACCATCTGCCGCACAGCGGCTTGACGGTCTTGGCTCAAGCCTGCCTGGCTGGCGACCAATTTGATAAACACTTGGGAGGAACCCAGCAGCTTTTCCGCCAGGACACTCTTGCCCTGCAAGGACGTCTCGCGCTGCACCGCCGCCAATGCGGCAATCAAGCCATCACGCGCGCTATTAAACTCCTCGATCTGCTCCGCATCACGCACCACCGCGACCATGCCTTGTATGGCACTGGCGATAGTTTCGTGGAGCTTGCTCTGGCGCGCCTCCAGATCACCCGCCTGCCCAGACTGGCCGATCACCGAGTTGATCTCGATGAGGTCGACATAATCTTCAAGGTTGCGCCGCAGAGTCAGGCTTTCGCCAAGCAGGTCAATACTTTCGAGCGCGGCTTGAGTGCTGACGAATTGACGATAGGAGTCACGCACCAGGTAGAAGTTGGTGACCAGCATGGGCAGAAAGAACAGCACACTGATCAAACTGAACTTCATGCCGAAGCTGAGGCGATTCATTAGCGCGATGGCCGGATACAGCGCGGTCTTCACAAGACGTCTCCTGTTCTAATTATTGTTGTTGTGTCAGGTCCCAAACAGGCTGCTCAGCATGGCTAATGGCCGCCTAGATGCCCCTTAATGCTCGACCTGCGGCGCTTGGATCAACCGGCCAGATACCGCCCGATTGGCGAGACCAATGTCACAAAATTGCCGCCGAGCATGGCGCCATGTATACCTCTTATCGACTTCAACCTCTGTAACTTAAGGTTAATGATGCACACACCGCTGAAGCTGGGCATTGATTTGGGTGGCAGCAAAGTCGAAATCATTGCCCTGGATGACGGCCGCCAGCTCTTACGCCGCCGCGCTCCAACGCCACAAGGCGACTACCTGCAAACCGTCGAGCTGATCGCCCGCTTAGTTGAGGAGTGCGAGCACGAGCTGGGAAGGCGCGGCAGCGTCGGGGTCGGCATTCCCGGTACACGCTCCCCCGACCACGGGCGGATCAAGAATGCCAATTCCCAATGTTTAATTGGCGAGGATTTGCAGGGCGATCTTGAGCAGCGTTTAAACCGCCCGGTGCGCCTGGCCAATGATGCCGACTGCTTTGCCCTCTCAGAAGCCTGCGATGGCGCCGGGGCGGGAGCCGCTAGCGTTTTTGGGGTAATTCTCGGCACCGGAGTCGGTGGCGGGCTGGTTGTGCATCAGCAACTGCTCAGCGGACCGAATGGCATCGCCGGTGAATGGGGGCATAACCCCCTGCCCTGGCGGCGCAATGAAGATGGCCCGAGTCGGCGCTGTTATTGCGGCAAGGATGACTGCATCGAAACCTTTTTAAGCGGCCCGGGCTGGGCTGCGCGCAGTAACCTCGGCCTGGATGCGAGCGCCCTCACGCGCGCGGCTCAAGCCGGCGAGCCGGCCGCGCAGCAGGCATTTGGGCGTTATTGCGAGCAACTGGCGCGCGGCCTGGCGGCGGTGATCAACCTGATTGACCCACACGTCATTGTCCTGGGTGGCGGGCTGTCCAACAGCAGCGCGCTCTACTCCGAGGTCATCCCGCTGCTGCCACGCTACGTGTTCTCCGATCAGGTCAATACGCGCCTGCTACAAGCCCGCCACGGCGACTCCAGCGGCGTGCGCGGCGCGGCATGGTTGTGGAACGACGACCTCAAGTCTGTGTATTAAATACGCGTGACCGCCGGCTCTCGTAGGGTGGGTTAGCGGCGCCTGGTGCCCGGCAATCGCTACGCAAACTGGACGCCGCAGGCATCGCACACCCCTCCCGCACGGCTCAATACATAAGAGGGACTTATATAAGCAGGATCCACACGGCAAACCCCGCATACCAAAACACCGCCGCACGCACCAACAACTGCCATAGCCCGTCCAGGCTGCTGACACCGGCTTCACCAATCACCGGCGCTGGCGTCTCGCCAGCCGCCCGCGCGGTGTTGATGACCAGCTGCGCGGCGCTGATATCCCAGCTGAGCAGCTCATGCAGCAGCGCCCGGCTGACCCCGGCAAAGTTACCGACTAACGCAAAGCTCGCGGCCAGCACACGCACTGGCAGCCAGTCGCAACCATGACGCAGCTGTACGGCGGCCTCACGCAACGCCGGGACAGTGGCATGCTCGCTGCTCAAGGCGACCAACCGATAACCCAGCGCCGCCACAGGCCCCAGCAGCGCATACCAGAAGATCACCGCAAAAAAGCTCTGGTAGGCCTGCCACACCAAATGCCCCTGCACGCTTTGCAACAGCGCACTCTCATCGTCCGCCTCCAACGCCAGGTCGCGCCGAGCCACCAGATACGCCGCCTCGGCATCGCCACGGCGCCAGCTGTCACGAAACGGCCCGAGCGCCGCCAGCAGATCACCGCGCCCCAGGCTGTAAATCACCACCAACAAATGCACCGGCAACGCCAGCCAGCCGTATGCCACAGGCTCTAACAACAACAGAATCAGCCCCAGCAGCAACAGCGGCAGCAGCACGAGCAAAACCAAGGCCAACCAGGGCCGTTCAGCCCACTTCGGCTTGCCCTCAAGCGCCGTCAATAACTGCAACCAAGGGCCGTCGTGTTGAATACGCTTACGCCAGGCCGAGAATTTTTCGACCCAAAGCACCAGCAGTAGCACCAGAAAACTCATTTCAGCTCCTTGTCTTGCTGCAATGCCAGGCGCACAGCCTGCCAGTCGAATGCCGGGCCGGGATCGGTCTTGCGCCCGGGGGCGATATCACTATGCCCACAAATGCGTTCCAGAGTGATGGCTGGGTAGGCCGCCTGCAGCTGCTGAACCAACTCGACCAGCGCCACATACTGCTGCGCAGTGAACGGCAGATCATCGGTGCCTTCAAGCTCAATCCCTAAGGAAAAATCATTGCAGTTTTCCCGCTCGGCAAAGCGTGATTGCCCTGCATGCCAGGCGCGCTCATTGCAGGAGACGAATTGGCTGACGACACCATCACGCTCGATAAAGAAATGCGCGGACACCTGCAGGCTGGCGATGCTGGCGAAATAAGGGTGTTCGTCAGGGTCCAGGCGATTCTGAAAAAACGCCTGGACCTTGCCCGTGCCGAACTGTCCGGGCGGCAAGCTGATGTTATGAATCACCAACAACGAAACCTCACCCAGCGGCCGCTGATTGAAGTTCGGGGACGGGCAGTGCTGAATGCCGTCGCACCAGCCACTGGAAGGGTCCAGCTGCATACAAGCTCCTTGATCGAACGGCCACTCTAGTGCAGCGTCGCCCGCAGGCCAAGACCACACCGCCGAGGCCAATAACCGTACAGGCGCAAAAACGCCGCCAAGGCAGGGCCCAAGCGGCGTTATTGTTACCCGTCAGCGCCTAATCAGGTGCCCTTGAGTTTACGCAGGTTGCCAATCACCGACTCCAGCGCCCGATCAAACAGCAGCGCGTCATCCAGCAAGCGAAT
>JAWWDH010000358.1:0-3709 GCA_033720015.1 Pseudomonas sp. | reverse complement strand
TAAGCGACCACCGTGTTCAAGCATAAAAAAACGTCCCAATCAGCAGTAACACCAGCCACAGCAGCACGCCGCCGTTGACCAGGTTGAGGGCGCGTTCGATATCCCGAGCTTGCGGCTGCGGCCCCGCACCCAGTTCAGGCCGCGTATGCAGTTCGCCGTGATACTCAGCCGCACCACCGAGACTGACGCCCAGCGCACCAGCGCCAGCCGCCATCACCGGGCCGGCATTAGGGCTGTCCCACTGCGGCGCCTGGGTGCGCCAGCAGTGCAGCGCCAGCGCGGTACGGCCGAGCAGCGCGTAGGTCAATGCGACCAATCGCGCCGGAAGGTAATTGAGCCCGTCATCGATCTTCGCCGCGGCCCAGCCGAAGCGCTCGTAGCGTTCATTGCGATAGCCCCACATGGCGTCCAGGGTGTTGCTCAGGCGATACAGCACCACACCCGGTGCGCCAGCCAGGAGAAACCAGAACAGCGCGGCGAACACCGCGTCACTGCCATTTTCCAGCACCGATTCAGTACCGGCACGTGCCACTCCGGCAGCGTCCAGCTCTGCGGTATTGCGGCTGACCATATAACCGACACGCTCGCGGGCCAGGCGCAAATCACCCAGTCGCAGCGCCTGCGCCACCGGCCGGGCATGCTCACCCAGGCTTTTCAGGCCCAGCGCGGCGTACAACGTAATAATCTCCAGCGCCCAACCGATACCGCTGATCTGACTCAGCAGCCAAGCCAGCAGAGTCAGCGGCAACACCGCCAGGCACCAGGCGCTGACACCGTGACTGCGCCAACCGCCACCGGCCGGGTTAAAGCGTTGCTCGATGCGCTCTGCCAGGCGGCCAAATGCTACGAGCGGATGCCAGCCCTTGGATTCGCCAAAAACCGCGTCCAGGGCAACCCCGGCGCAGGTACTAAGAACCAGGCTCATAGCGTGCCCCAGCGGTTCTCAAACAGCAGCTCACTCAGCGGCCGTGGCGTCGCCCAACCCTCCTGCACCAGCATCGGTGCGTCATAGAACGCCTCGACCGGCCCCAGGCACAACACCGCCAGCGGCTTGCTACCGGCCGGCATACCAAGTAAATCGGCCAGTGCCTGCGGCTCGAATAACGACACCCAGCCCATACCTAGACCTTCGGCGCGCGCAGCCAACCAGAGATTCTGGATGGCGCAAGCCAAGGACGCATGATCCATTTCCGGCAAGGTGCGGCGGCCAAACACATGAGCCTCGCGCCCCTCCATCAGAGCCACTATCAGCAACTCGGCGCAGTCGCGAATACCCTCGACTTTCAGCCGCATAAATTCATCACTACGCTCGCCCAGCGCCTCGGCAGTGCGCACCCGCTCCTCTTCCACCAAGCCGTGAATCGACTCACGCAAAGCTGGACGGGTAATACGAATAAACCGCCAGGGCTGCATCAAGCCAACACTAGGGGCCTGGTGCGCGGCCTCAAGCAAGCGCGCGAGCAACTCGGGAGCCACCTCACCGCCGCTGAAATGGCGCATATCGCGACGTTCGGCGATGGCGCGGTAAACCGCCGCGCGCTCAGCAGGACTGAAGGCGTGCTCACTCATGCTGGCGCTCCGGGGTTAAACAACGCCGCCGCTGCCGCCGGGTCGGACGGCAGATAGAAGTGGATATAGGACGCCGTCAACCGGCCCTGGCGATAGACCGCCTCGGCGGTGCGTTTGTAGTTCGGGCATTCACCACGGGTCAGCGGCTGCAGTTCGCTGGTCAACGCCGAGTAGTGGAAGCTATGGCCGCGCAGCAGGCCTTCCGGCAGCTCGGTTTGCTGCAAGGCCATGGCGGTCATGCGTGGTTGCAGCGTCGCCTCGCCGTTTAACAAACCAAGCATCTGCCCGCTCGCGCCCTGTTTGTCGGTCAGCTTGTCGAGCAGATAGAGCATGCCGCCGCACTCGGCGTGGATCGGCTTACCGGCCCCGTGGTGTGCGCGAATCGCCTGTGCCATCGCCTGATTGGCCTCAAGCCGCTGCAGGTGCAGTTCCGGGTAACCGCCGGGCAGATAGAGGCTGTCGACCTCAGGCAGCTGCGCATCCGTCAGCGGCGAGAAGAACTTAAGTTCGGCCCCCAACTCACGCAGCAGGTCGAGATTGGCCTGGTAGAGAAAGGCAAAGGCGCTGTCACGTGCCACTCCAATCCGCACGCCCTTGAGCAGCGGCGCTGGCCTTGCCTGTTCAGGCGCGGCAAAGCTGACTGGCGGTGGTAAATCGGTATCGGCGCTGGCGGCCAAGGCATCGGCGGCGGCATCCAGGCGCGCATCCAGATCGGCCAACTCACCCGCCTGCACCAGGCCCAGATGCCGACTGGGCAAACCAACTTCGGCACTGCGTGGCAATGCGCCATACCAGCGGATCGAAGTCGGCAAGGCATCGCGCAGAATCTCGCCATGTCGCGCACTGCCAACCCGGTTGCCGAGCACACCGGAGAACGGCAGATCCGGCTGAAAGGTCGCCAGGCCATGGGCCATCGCCCCAAAAGTCTGCGCCATGGCCGAGCCGTCGATCACCGCCAGCACCGGCACGCCGAAGTGCCGGGCCAAATCGGCCGCCGAGGGCGTGCCATCGAACAGGCCCATCACCCCTTCGATCAGAATCAAATCGGCTTCAGCGGCCGCCTGCCAGAGCAAGCGGCGGCTCTCGGCGGCACCGACCATCCACAGGTCGAGTTGATACACCGGCGCGCCGCTGGCGCGGGCGAGAATCATCGGGTCGAGAAAATCCGGGCCGCATTTGAACACTCGCACACGTTTGCCTTGGCGGCTGTGCAAACGCGCCAAAGCCGCCGTCACGGTGGTTTTACCCTGACCGGAGGCGGGTGCAGCGATTAATAGCGCGGGGCATGAGCGGGCAGCAGAATCGCTCATTAGAATTCGACTCCCTTCTGCGCCTTAACCCCAGCTTTGAACGCATGTTTGACCAGACTCATCTCGGTGACAGTATCCGCCGCCTCGATCATCCCCTCCAACGCGCCACGGCCGGTCACCACCACATGCTGCAGCAGCGGCCGCGCTTCGATATCGGCAAGCACCGCATCAAGCTCCAGGTAGCCGTATTTGAGAGCGATATTCAGTTCATCGAGCACCACCAGGCCGATGGCCGGATCACTGAGCAGCTGCGCCGCCACCGCCCAGGCCTCACGGGCCTTGTCGATGTCGCGCTGGCGATCCTGAGTTTCCCAGGTAAAGCCTTCGCCCATCACGTGGTAGCTGACTTCATCGGGAAAACGCCGAAAGAACGCCTCCTCGCCGGTGCTGGCCACACCCTTGATAAATTGCACCACACCAACCTTGATGCCATGGCCCAGCGCGCGAGCGACCATGCCAAAGGCGCTGCTGCTCTTGCCCTTGCCATTACCGCTGTGCACCAGCAGCAGGCCATATTCATCCTGAGCCTGGGCAATCTTTTCATCGATCAGGGCTTTTTTGCGGGCCATGCGCGCTTGGTGCCGGGCGTCACGCTCAATCGATTCAGTCATCACTCACACTCACTAAAAAACGGGCAGCCAGGCGGCGTCCGGTGGTCAGAGGCAGGCAATCGAGGGGGTAAGTCATCGCACTGCTCCACCGCCACAAGGCTATCTGGCTGTAAAAAAGCAGGCGGAGATAAACCAAGCGCGGGCTCACGCACAACGCAAGCCACACGCCAGACAACGCCCTCCGCGATGCCGTGGACTGCAGCAGGCCGGTCTCCGGGC
>JAWWDH010000357.1:0-3729 GCA_033720015.1 Pseudomonas sp. | reverse complement strand
TGAAAAGTATAGGATTCGTCCTTTTAGTAATTGGAATAATAATTACGATGACAACGATGTCTCAGAACGCCTACGCCTCCTTAATATTAGACATCAATGAAGGACAAAAACTCATTGATTCCGGTTTGTATGCCCACGTTCGCCACCCTCAGTATTCCGGCTTCGTGCTCATCATGTTCGGTTTTCTGCTGCAGTGGCCAACGCTGCTGACGCTGGCCATGTTCCCGGTGCTGGTGTGGATGTACTCGCGCCTGTCTATTCACGAGGAGCGTGAAACAGAAAAAGCGTTCGGCTCCGATTGGCGGGCCTATGCAGCCAGAACTCCCCGTTTTATTCCGCGATTGAGGAATTTGAGGCGCAAGGAAATCGAGGAACAAGAATGATGCATGGGGCAACTATCTCAGTAGGCGTTCTTGCAGTCGCACTGATCAGCGGCTGCGGTAAACAGGCGGTGGATGACCGCTGGTACACACAGGCTGAGGTCGAGCGCGGCGCAGTGGTGTTCGACGACAACTGCGCAAGCTGCCATGGCGGCAATGCCCAAGGCGCTTTCAATTGGAAAAAGACTCTGAAGGATGGCTCTTACCCGCCGCCACCGCTCAACGGAACAGGTCATGCCTGGCACCATTCCTTCGACACGCTGATGGGTACAATTAGTCAAGGTGGCGCCCCCATGGGTGGGAAAATGCCGGCCTTCGCAGACGAGCTCTCCAGGGACGATCAAAAAGCCGCTATCGCCTATTTCCAGAGCAAATGGGACAAGCGGATCTATGAGGCATGGTCTGAAAGGAGTGGGCTCTGATTTCTCTGGGTAATCAGACGATTAACTCAAGGAGGCAGCGTATGAAATGCTTATGGGTGGTGGCTTTTCTAAGTGTTTTTCCGGGCAGTGCGCTGGGTGGTGCGCCCTCGGCGGAATCATTGATTGAGGGGATGGAGGCCACCCTGTGGTCGGACAGCAACCACGGCCGTTTCACCATGCGTATCGAAACCGAATACTGGACCTGGGAACCGGACCTGGAGGCATGGATGGTTCGGCAGGTTTAAGATGGAATTATAGCGAGGGCGGCGGCAAAAACTGAGCGCAACACCTGACCTTTCCGGTACGGTGCTGCCCCATGTCTTATTCCGAACTCAGCGTTGAAGAGCGTGCCACCATTCAAGTTAGTCATGCCCAAGGCCTCAGCTTGCGCAGGATTGCCTGCTTGATCAACCGATCCCCTTCGACGGTCAGCCGAGAGATGCGCCGCAATCGAGATGCAGCTGGCAGCTACTCGGCCCGCGTGGCTCAGCAGCGGATGAAGGCCCGCCGCCAGGCTTGTCGGCCCATGCGAAAGCTGCTGCCAGGGAGTGAGCGCTTTGAACTGGTGATCCATATGCTGCGCCAGCGTTTGTCTCCCGAGCAGATTGCCGGCAAGCTGCGCAGTATGAACATACCCAGTCTTAGAGATGCCTACGTCTGTCGCGAGACGATCTACAACGCGATCTATGCCCTGCCCGTCGGTGAGCTGCGCAAGGAGTTGATCCTTTGTTTGCGCCAAGGCAAGACGACACGTAGACCACGCCTTGGCGGTGTGGATCGGCGCGGGCAGATTCCAGAGATGGTCAGCATTCACTTGCGCCCGCCGGAAGTTGAAGACCGACTGATGCCGGAGCATTGGGAAGGCGACCTTATTAAGGGTAAGGCTAACGCCTCGTCTGTAGGTACGCTGGTGGAGCGACTATGGTCTCGCTATGAAGAAAGTTTCCTCGCTCGTCCCAAAACTTACAGAGACCGCATCAATGAAACGCAAAAATCAACGCGATTTAGGTGTGAATTTTAGTTCTGATGAGCTAGATCGTATCAAGAGGGCGGCGGATATCTGTGATCAATCAATCTCGGAGTTTATCGTTCAAGCCGCGTTTGACAAAGCCGTCAGGACTATTCTTACTGACAAGGTGGCATTTATTTCTGACGAGGCTTACCAAGTAGCATGTCGTACCGTCTTAGATTTGCATGCTAAGGATCGGGGCTAGGCCTAGTTTTTTCCCCTTCTGAGCGCTGACGCTTAGACCCGCCGACAGCAGCCTAGGAAGCGCGTAGCCGGGCTATGGGCTCATGCACAGTTTAGGAGTTGCATGTTTAGTTGACCCTAAAGATGGTTAATTGTAAATCCCAATGAATTCAATGATATATTTTCAGGTTTTGGAGAATTGGGGTGTTTTAAGGGTAACTATCTGTGAAATGTACACGGCGCCGCAGAAGAAGTTTCGTGCCCGCGACGAGGCCGAAGTGCTGGACGAGATTCGCCGGGTTGGCGAGCGCTATATCGTGAATCGCATTTTTCTCGCCGACGGGGATGCGATGGTCCTGCCGACCCATCGTTTGCTGCGGATTCTCGAAGCCATTGCCGAGCACATCCCGAGCGTCGAGCGGGTGACCTCGTACTGCCTGCCGCGCAATCTCAAGCGCAAATCGGTTGAAGAGCTGAAAGAGTTGCGTGAGGCCGGCCTGGCGATGCTGTATGTCGGTGCCGAGTCAGGCGATGACGAGGTGCTTGAGCGGGTTAACAAGGGCGAGACAGCCGCTTCGACAGCCGATGCCTTGATCAAGGCGGGGGAAGCTGGCTTGAAGCGTTCGGTGATGATCCTCAATGGCCTAGGCGGTCTGTCGCTTAGCAAGCAGCACGCGCTGAACTCCGCCAAATTGCTGAACCAGACCCAGCCGGAGTTCGTGTCGACGCTGGTCGTCAGTTTCCCCCAGGGGATGGAGCGATTCCGTGAGCGTTATCCGGATTTTGTCGAGTTGAATCAGCAGCAACTGTTCTCCGAGCTGCGCCAGTTCGTTGCCGAGCTGGCGCTGGACAACAGCACGTTTCGCAGCGACCATGCATCCAATGCCCTGGTCTTGAAGGGCGAGCTGGGGCAGGACAAGGACCGGTTGCTGGCGCAGATCGATCACGCCATCAGTCGGCCTGATCAGGCGGGCCTGCGTCCAGAATGGATGCGCGGACTCTAGGAGATGCTATGCGCTACGCATTGATGCTGTTGGCAGTGTTGCTACTGTCGGGCTGCATGAAGCCCTCCGATCTGCAGGATCAGGCCGGCTACTATCTGGGTGATGCCGGCGTGCTCAACCATTACCGCATCAAGCGCAGCAGCACCTGGGTTATTCAATCCGACTCCAAGCTCTATATTGCCCAGGGGCATTTCCTGCCCGTCGGCAATCCCTATGCCCGTCCCAATGTGGTTGCCGAGGAAGCCTTTGCCGCAGCCGTCGAAGTCTTTCCTGTTGTGCGCCGTGCCCAGCAGCCGCTGGGGCTGGAGGAGGCGCTGGCCGAGGCTCGCAGTTTCGGATACGACTACCTGCTCTACACACGGTTTGCCGCAGCAGATGATGCCGTGGGCAGTATCGAAGAGTGGGAAGAGTCCGGCCAGTGGGGGGATCTCGGGCTGGATCGGGGCGTGCTGCAACTGATGCTGCTGGAGGTCGGTACTCGCCACCTGGTCGATTTTGCCCGTATCGAGACACGCGGTGGCTTCCTGCAGTTTTACAAGGCCTCGCCCGAAGACCTGCTGCGCCCGCCGCTGCAGGATTATACCGGTCAACTGCTGGGACGCTGAGGGCGTCCGGTCAGGAGGAAAAATGTCCGATCGTGCACCGCCGCCGCAGTCGCTGCTCAATAGTCTGCCGCAGCGCGGAGAGTTGCAGCGCCGTGAGCCTGCGCCCGTGCATTTGTGGAATCCGCC
>JAWWDH010000356.1:0-3760 GCA_033720015.1 Pseudomonas sp. | reverse complement strand
CTCTACTCAAAAACAGAATATTTGGAGGCGCATCTTAATTTCTTGCCCCAACAAGGGCATGCCCCCATTCGCTCTGTGATTGAACAGATTGGCCAAAACCAATAATTTAAGCGCCCCCTTTACACAAGCTTTACACTGCCGCCTGCAATGCCAGCCGTTCAGCAGTGTCGAAACAACAAGCCGGAAAACCGGCTTGCAGAGGAGTTTCGATCATGCTGTCACGTATCCCCCTGATCACTGGCCTGCTTGCCAGCCTGGCGCTACTTGGCCAGGCACCGGCACAGGCGTCCAACCGCGACGCGGCCATTGCCGGCGCAGTAGCCGGTGCAGTCATTGGTGGCGTTATTGTCAGCCAGAGCCGCCCGGCGCAGGTCTACAGCCCACCACCGCCCGCGCACTACCCACCGCAACAGGTTTATTACGAGCGCCGCCCGGTCTACTACCAACCAGCGCCGGTGTATTACCCGCCCGCTCAGGTGTATTACCAACCAGCCCCGGTGTATTACGTGCAGGAACGGCCACGCCACAAACGCTGGCACAAGCAGCACCGCGATCATGATCACGGTCACCTGCGTGGGTATCGCCGGTAAACAACAGCCTCGCACATGCGGGGCTTTTTTATACTCAGCGGCCAGCAAACCTGGCCACCAAGGACAGCACACTGGCCCTACACGCCACTGCGTGCGAGCAGCGCGGCGCATAGAGTAGAAACGGCTGATTGCCGTCCACCAGGCTGGAGGTGACCGCAAAATCCCCCGCAGAGGAGACAACCTGATGAATGCTCACGCCCAGTTCACCCACATGGAAGACGGCAGCGCCGAAGACTGGCGCATCATCGCCGAGGACTTTATGGCGCATGCGGCCAAGCTGCCCGAGCGCATCCTCGCTCACCTGAAACTGCTCGATGGCGATTTTGGCGGCTTCCCGATTGACCGCCTGAGCCACTCGCTACAGACCGCCACCCTCGCCTACCGCGATGGCCGCGATGAGGAATACGTGGTCTGCGCGCTGCTCCACGACATCGGCGACACCCTCGGCAGCTACAACCACCCGGACATCGCCGCCGCCATGCTCAAACCCTTCGTCAGCCCGGAGAACCACTGGATAGTGGAGCAACATGGCGTGTTCCAGGGCTACTACTTCTTCCATCACCTGGGCATGGACCGCCACCTGCGCGAGCAATTCAAAGATCACCCGCAGTACCAAGCCACCATCGAATTCTGCGCACGCTACGACGCGGCGGCATTCGACCCGCAAGGTGAAATTCTGCCGCTGGAGTTTTTTGAGCCGATGCTGAGAAGGGTGTTCGCCCAGCCGAAGCAGTCGCTTTATAAAACTGTGGCGCTGGATTAGGCGGACTGATCGTTCCCGCGCGGCGCGCGGGAACGAGGCAAGAAACGCGCAGGTAGACGGCCATATTTATCAAAAAAATCTGCGTGGGCCGCCCTGCTAAAAAATCTCTACGGAATTGCGCCGAGCATAACTTGCCGCACCAGCCTTAATTAACAACCTTGCTATTCGGCATTAAATACCACAGCACAAATGCAACTAAGAACAGGGCCGGTATATCACCAATTAAATTGGCATGTTCAGTACTGTCGACAAGCGCTTGCACAAGCATGATCGCCGCATGAACGATACTTGAGCAAATGGTGAACCAGATCAGGCTGGCATGGGCCATGGGGTCTTTTGCAGCGCGGAGCAAAAATACGCCCAAGGTGATGTAAATACCCATAATCATCTGCTCATACTCAGGCTGTGCCGGGGACCAACTCCAACCAGAAGGCCAGATAACCATCATCATCGCGGGGACACCGACAATAAAAATCACCCCAAACACATACAACGCCACACTTAAATACTTGAGTTTATCCTGATTATTCATGACATATTCCTTATGGCTATCATCCCTATAGCATATTTAAATTAATAGAATAACTTTCAGAATCACACCTATCAGCGTAGTGGTAATTTCAAGGTTGCGAATTTGCATGCTTAACTACATATGCATTCGATATAGCGCAGTATTATCAACAGTACATTCAGCCGAACGATTATTTACATTGATTAATCGCTGCGCCTACCGATGCTTACCACGCAGAGCCAAACTCGCCTGGCGATTTTCCGGCAGCACTTTCAAGTCTCCCGCCAGCCCCTCCCACTATTCATCGCCGCGCTCCTGCTGACGCGCCCGAGCGTCCAGCAGCCGCAGAATTGCCGCGTCATCCAACTCCAAGCGCAAGCTGCCAGAGCGCACATGCAGGTCGCGCTGCGGGAAGGGAATCTCGATCTGCGCCGCACGCAACTGGTCATCAATTGCCCACAAAAACTTCGCCTGGGTGGCGCCGGGGGAGACCATCAGCGCATGCTCCACCCAAAGCACCAACTCAAAGCTCAGGCTGCTATCAGCAAACCCGGTCAACCACACATCCGGCATGCGCCTGGGGTCACTGATGATGCAGCCCGGCACAGCATCTACGGCTTTCAATACCGCCTGCTTGACCTTGTCTTTGTCACTGCCGTAGGCCACACAGAACGGCACATGAATACGCCGGTACTTTTCATTGAAGCTCCAGTTGGTGACGCGGCCGTTTATAAACTCCGAGTTCGGCACAATGATGTCGAGCAAATCATTGGTGGTGACGCGGGTATAACGCATACCAATTTCAGTCACTCGGCCCATGACCCCGGACTGCAAATCGACGAAATCACCGACCTTCAAGGTCTTCTCCAGCAACAAGATCAAGCCGGAGACAAAGTTGCCAAAAATGCCCTGCAAGCCAAAGCCAATCCCCACACCAATGGCACCACCGATCAAGGCAAAGTTACTGATATCGAGGCCCAAGTAACGCAAGCCCACCAGCGTGCCGACAATCCATACGGTGTAACGAATGATCCGGTTGAAGGCGTACACGCCGGCCGAATTCATATATGCATCTTTTTTGCCGCGGGCCGCCAGGTTGCGTAAACCATGCTCAAGCTGGATCGAAAACCACCAGGCGAAAAACAGGATGAATATCAAACCCAGCACACGGGCCATGTGCACGTCCGTGGTGCCGATTTGGAACCAAGGGGCCGTTGCCCATTGCAACAGGGTTTGCTGAATGTTCTCGCTGAGCGACTCTGCCGGCATGAGTGATGGCCTGATATACCGCGTGGTAGGAAAGGCGCTAGCGCCTATCACTAAGCCTAGCTCAGCGCTGCCTTGGCGATTAAATCGACCGTCATGCACACCATCCTTAGCACCTGGGCATCCATTCGCAGTAAGGTCACGCCAGACCATTCAAGGACGAAACATGGCTGCCAAGCCCCCGTCCCTCGCCAGCAAAAACACCTCGCCGTAGTGAACGGTGCTAAGGCGATTGGGTGATGGCCTGGTTGATGGGTATCGCGTTGCTCCACCCATCCTACACAGCGCTGGCTTGCCTCCGGTTACTCACCACCAACCTCACAGGCGACGCCAACCCCCCATCAGGAGGCCGAGTGGAATCGTTGCGTAAGGGGTTGAGCGGCATGGATACCGCGAGAGCCGTGATGCAAGGGGCAATACTTTTTGCTTACTTTTGGCGGGGCCGGCCATCCGTGATGGTTGCCAAAAGTGAGCCGCCGTAAGGGCGGAACGGTTAGTACGAACAACACATAAGCGGCAGATACCCAAAAATCCGTAGGATGGGCTGAGCTACGCGATACCCATCAACCAATCACCCGCCCCATACAACTACACTCAGCCAACCTAACTACTGCAAAGGACTGCAGCCAT
>JAWWDH010000355.1:0-3762 GCA_033720015.1 Pseudomonas sp. | reverse complement strand
TGCTGGCGGGCAACAAAACCCGAACGGCTTTCCTGGCGGTCTAGCATGCGCGGTGTGCTGAAACTGGCGCTGTAAATGCCGGTGGCTGGAGTATCCGGCAACAACGGCCGCGACAGCAAGTGACGGTTTCGCAGGCTTGCAATGGACGCACTGATGTCGTTATGCGCCGTTTCTGCCGCCAGTCTTGCCAGCTTGTCGACAGCGACAAGACCGCCGGCACGGATGCGGTTTGATCTGGCATGCACCTGCGATTGCCTGACCGCCTGGCTGGTATGGTTTTGACTGTGCAGACCTTTATCCCAGGCCATTGGCCTGTTCAGTTCTGGAAACAGAAAGTCATCAGTCTGCATCTGCCTCAGGCGCAGCAGGATATTGGCATCTGCTGACAGCGTGAGTCGGTGTTCCCCCGCCGGTACCTCGATAACCGCTTTTTCAGACCTGCCGCTGACGATGGGCTGGCCATCAACATAGATCTGCCTGCGGTATTCCGGTGACGTGCTGAACAGCAATGTGGAGGCGGGTTCGTCATCCAGCTGCACACTCAGCCGGTAGTCAGCTGAGGTTGAGTCATGGTCGGGAGCGTAGTGAAACCGGTTTTCAACTAGTAGGCGGACCGGTCCACTCATTTCAACACTCGCCTGTTGACCGCTCAGCATACGCTGAAAGGTTTCACTGCCATGGTTGTCGTTTTCGGATAAGCTGATAGTTGGCAGGTCCAGATTAATCCGGTGGCGGTAAGGTTCGGGTGCAGGGCTGAGCGCTTCTCGTTTGGTAAACAAAGCAAACCGCCGATACTGGCTGTCCGGGCTGGTATTGTTGATCAGTGCGATGCCGGGGACTTCCAATGGATTGGTGTATAACCATGTGCCATCTGCCAGCTGTTCTGGTTCAAGCGTGATGAACAGGCCGCTGCCATCCGATACCGCAACGCTGATACCCTCAACCGATGGATTTGTTTTGCTCATGACCCGGATGGCACTGTGCCGGTAGAATCGAAAGCTTAGTTTCTCAGCGCTTTCCAGCGTCACCCAGTGAAAGCCATCGCGGTAGCGGGGTGGTGGACCTGAAAGCCATTCGCTGCCGCCTTCCAGGTTATCCCAGGCGACCTGCAGCGGCTCTTTCAAGGCGCTGCGCAGATCGTCCGGCAAAGCATGCAGATAACCGCTTAACAGCCAAAGCAACAGAAACAGGATTAGCCTCATCTAAAAGTTCTCCAACAGGCACGAAGCCAATGCATTACTCAATCCTGCATCATCGCTTAGCTGCTGCCTGAGCGAGGCAGAGAGTTCCAGATGCACGAAATTGTCAAAACCAGCTTCATGCAAGGCTGATGCCACCGGATTAAGCGTACCGCCGAGTTCACGCGTCTGCACTGGAAACAGCATGGCCTTGTTGGAGACACGTTGCTGCAGACAGTCAGCCATAAGCCGGTGCCGGTTGGAAGGCCAGTGATGTCCGGCGCTGAGAATCAGTTGCGATTCCCGGCCTGAAGCCGTATTGCGCTGGGCGCTGGAATAACCGTGCACCTGTATCAAAAGACTGTCTGGCAGGCTCGCCGTCAGTGCGCGTGCAAACGCTGTGAAATAGCTGTTTTGCTGTCTGGCCAGATCCGCTTCCCTGCGGTGCACCGTATTCCAGGCAGCCGCTTTGAAAGGACCTTGTAGAAACAGCTGCATGACCAGCGTACCGCTGTGTTTGTCAAAGTAGCGGTGGGGAGCCTGCAGCAGTGGTGCTGAGACAAGCTCGGTACGGATCAGGTAGGCACCACGTCCGCGCTTATCTTCCGGCAGTTCCCGCAAGGCGGCAATTTTTTCACCCTGATAGGTTATTAATGTCAGTTCAAAGCCAAGTTTTTGCCAGTCTCTTACCAGTGATTCGCTCACACCGAGATTGAATGTCCTTTTAAACAGTCGTTCGGCGACATTGAGCTCTGCAGCTTGCAAAACCTGCGCTTTGCCGCCGCGCGTTGATTCCAGCCAGGCTTGCGGTTCAACGGCAATGGCATCGATACATAACAGCAACCAGCTGCTTAATACAATGGCGAATTTTTTTAGTTGATCAGGGCGCATTAAACAGCTCCATCCTGGAATAGTCGCCGGGGGTTGTTTTGGAAAATGAAACATATCCGGGGCTGCCTGAAATCAGCCTGACAGCTACCCGATAATCGCCGGCCGGCATATCATCGCCAAAAGAGATCAACAATGACTGCCCGGCATCGGTTTTGTCAGTATCGACAGCACCCAGAACCTGTGAGCTTGCAGTTTGGTTTGGATGGAGCAGATAACGGTAAGAAGAGAAAGTCCAGCTTTGCATGGGGCCAATTGCATGTTCAGGCATATTTTTTAATTGTACTTCAATCCAGCGCTCAATGTGCTGGTCCCTGATGTCGCCATAAAAGCGCAGCGACAAGATTTCCTCGTTTTGGGTAGTCTTGTTGAAGGTGAATTCATGGGTCGAGTCATCCAGCCGTAAAACCTTGCGCTTCAGCCATTGCGGACTGTCAGTGGCGTTGATATAAAATTGTGCATCACCCGACACTTTCAGTTGATGTTCCCCGGCGGGCAGTGGTGGCAGGCGCAGTTCACCGTTGCGTGCAAATACTTTTTTCTCAAAAATCAGCTTATCGTTGAGATGCAGTTTGATGGTCATCGGGCCGCTCTGGTTGCGTTGGTAGAGCAGGCGAGCATTGATGGTTTGCCGGCCATAGGGCGACGGGAAAAAGACCCTGTCAATCGACTTGAGCCGGCGGTAACCTGCAGCGAGCAGTTGATCACGCTTTATGGAAGATGGCTGCAGCGGCGTTAACAGATACCTGGCCTGCCATTGGCCGTCCGGTCGGTATTGTTCCCAACGGTATTTTCCTGCCAAAATCAGCGGATCAACCTGCGGGGGACGACGCTGGGTAGTTATAATCACCGAACGGCCCTGCATCCGCAGGGTTTCATAATCGGCCGGCCGGACAGGAAACCATGCCGGCAGGCTAACCGTTGACTCGGGCACGGGCGGTATCTCGATGGTACGTGTCAGGTCGGCAGGACGGCTGTATGCCGATACGTAAACCGGCGCATCACTGCTGAGTTGAAAACGGGCAACACTGGCTGGCAGGCTGAAAAAATATCTGACAGGATCGCTGACCGGCTGCTCCGGGTCGCCATGTACACGGTCGAACTCCGATGCCTGTGGCTGTAACACCAGGCTGCCTGTCTCGATGACTTCGCCCCCGCTACTTCGCATCGTATAGCTTACCGGTACGGCGGTTGCCATGTCGCTGCGCAGGTCGATGCGCAGCGGTGTTGCCTGTAGATCAACATGGCTGATTTGAAAACTGACTGGCTGCTGCACGTCGAGCAGGTAAGCCCTCAGGTAACTTTGTGACGGGGTAATTTCAACTTCAGCTTCGGCCTGTTGTTGCCAGACCCGCACAAACGCCGGTACTGACCAGTCAAGCTCCAGCAGCCCCGGTTCCACCTGACCCTGCCAGGTAAGCGTGCCGTCATCCGCCGACAGCTGCCAATGCTTCTGCAAAGTTGCCGGCCGGCCATACCATCTCAAGTTGCCCTCAGCGGGCAGACTGTTATCAAGCAGCGGGCTTATCTCCAGCCTTAAATGGCCTGCCGGAGACGGAACCGGAATCATCGCCTTTAAACCGGCACCCATCCTCAGGCCGGCCTTGTAGACCGGTTCTTCCAGCGGCATACCTTCATGCTCTTCGAGCACGTAAAGTTTATCAATGAAATAATCTCTGCCCTGAGTGCCGGTCGG
>JAWWDH010000354.1:0-3762 GCA_033720015.1 Pseudomonas sp. | reverse complement strand
GCTCCTCGCGTCCGGTGGGTAGCCGCATCGGCAATCAGGCCTCGTTCGATGCCCGGAATTACGGTTATCCAAGGTTGGTAGACCTTTTTGCAGCCATCGATCTTTTCGAGATGAAGCGAGTCAACAATCATCCTCAGATTCGCTACAAGAGACGGCCTGTCACGTCAGTGGCCTGACCTATTGGCTGAGGCCACTACAGAGGCACTTGCTGCGGGGGCTGCCGATATGGCGCACATCGATATAGAGGCTGGTGTCTATCTGGTCAGTGGGCTGGCTGAGCAAGGTCGAGAGTTTCATACTAAAAACGTTAATAGAGTCTTGCGTGCCCATTGCGTGATGATTTGACTCGCACCCCAACGCTTGGGACTGACTCTGCCCTTAGATGCCGAATGACGACGAACTCACCGGGGAGGCAGACCGGTGGCTGATGCTGGATGACATCAAGCGATTACCAAAATGGTGTTAGCCTGCCACTGTAAATACAATTGTCATTACAGTGAGGGCGTACCATGGCGACCATCAATATCCGCATCGACGACGAGCTTAAGGCTCGTGCTTACCAAGAGCTGGAAAAGCTTGGAGTCACCCCTTCTGAGCTGATGCGCCAAGCATTGCAGTATGTGGCTGAGCGCGGACAGCTGCCCTTTCGTCCCGTGCTAATGACTGAGGAAGATGAAGCGTTAATCGCAACGGTTCGTGAACGCCTGGCGGCTCCTCAGCGCGTGAAGGTTGCGCTGGATGACCTATAGCCTTGAGTTTGATACACGCGCACGTAAGGAATGGAAAAGCTCGGTGATACCGTTCGCTAGCAGCTGAAGAAAAGTCTCGCTGAGGTCTTGCTCAATCCGCGAATTGAAGCCGACCGGCTCCATTCGCTGCCGGATTGCTACAAGATCAAACTTCACAGCAGCGGCTATCGCTTGGTGTATCAGGTGATCGACCATGAGATGGTGGTGTTTGTGGTAGCGGTTGATCGCCGTGATCGTGAGCAGGTGTATCGCAAGGCTGCCGAGCGTCTCAAGTAGTTAGAATCTCACCGTACCGAAAACGCTGAAGGTTCTCGAAGTCCACGACGGTGTGGGTCCTATTGATCTTGGGGCATCGCTACGCTGTTCAGCATTGGCGGGTTGTTAATTCAGGCCGTGGCTTGAGGTCTGCCTCCAGCGCGCAGGCTTTCTTACCGAAATGTAGTGCTGCACGTGGCTCGTTTCAGGGGGGGCTGGAATTAAGACTAATTGCGGTAACTCCGACAGAAAATGCCATTTTATGCGGCACAATCATGCCAATAACTGGGCCTATTTCTATACTAAGCCATTGATCTGTATGGTGTTTTAATCAAAGCATTATCGCCAGGCTACAGGACGTTAGGGATGCAGCGGATAGGTATCGACCTTGCAATCCGTGGCGATCAACCAAGAAGGTTTCTAAGTAGCAACGCAGACCACTGTCGATCGAAGTGTGAATAGCAGAAAGCACTGAGGGGAGCTGTGGCTCCCCTCAAATTTATCGCTTTATATTTTTGTTGTTGGACGGTCTGTTGTTATTTTTGATGACCGGCTGTGTTGCGCGAGCTTTATCTGACCATATGAGGCCAAGAGAAAACGTATTTTTTTGGACGCTAGCGATGCCATTGTCACGGGGTGATCCAACCAGCCCAGCTACCTTAAGGTAGTTTTATTGTTTTATCTGGTTGCCGACTCGAGGCCTGGAAAGGCCCGCTTTCTCCAAAAAAATCTGTTCGCTACCGATCTGGCCTGTTGTTTTTGTTATGTCAGAGTCGAGTCGCGGTATTGCTGGTTTTATTATTCTTGTACCTACAACAAAGCAAAGCCTGTGCCACTTATTAAAATGTTATATAAATCAGATGCTTAAGAATAATTGGCGGTGCGCTGAGGTCAACAAGCGCTCGGAGTTGTTCCTGTGCTACCCGCTGGCGTTACCTGAAGGGCGAGGAATCAATCGCTGTTTGTTACCTCGGGGTGATCAGGCCCGGGAGGCAATGCTGGCGAGCGGGCGCAAGCGCGCTTGTTAACATGACAGTAGCAGCGCTTATTTCGAATCACTGAGCCTAGATTGCGCCGACTCCTCGACTAACCACGCCCAGAACGTCTCGCCATGCGGCGTCAACTGCATATGGCTCGGGCAGCTCAAGTGGAACGCCTCCGAGGCTGGGACGCGTTGTGCAAAAGGCGCTATCAAACGTCCATCAGCTAACATTTCTGCCACCAATGACGTACGCCCCAAGGCCATACCGTGGCCACGAACGGCCATCTCCAAGGCGGTTATCAGGGTATCGAACTGCATTCCCTGCGAAGCGTCGACGTGTTGGAAGCCGGTTTTGTTCAGCCAGTAGCCCCACCCTTCTTCGTAGCCGATTACATGCAGCATGCTGTCGGCACTCAGCTCGCCCGGACTGGCTGGTGGCAACTCACCGCTCAGCAGCCGGGGGCTGCACACTGGAAATAATTCATCATGAGTCAGTTGCACTGAGCGCAGTCCGGCCCAATTGCCCTTGCCGTAGCGGATTTCCATGTTGGCTTCTTTGTTGCGTTCATCCAGCCAGATATTACTGGTGAAATGCAGGCCAATCTCCGGGTGCGCGGCGCGAAAGCGCCCAAGCCGGGGGGCTAGCCAGGTGGTGAAGAACACCAGGTTGGCGCGTACAGTGATCGGTCGTTTGCGACCTTGGCCGAACAGTTCGTCGGTGGCTGCGGCTAAGCGTTCGATCGAGTCATGGATGACCGGCATGTAGGCTTGGCCGGCCTCGGTCAATTCAAGCCCGCGCGGCAGGCGTTTGAACAGGTTGGTTCCGAGTTGTGATTCCAACCCTTTGACCTGCTGGCTGATCGCCGCCTGGGTAAGACTCAGCTCGGCCGCCGCCTGGGTGAAGTTGAGGTGCCGTGCAGAGGCCTCGAAGGCGCGCAACCAGTTCAACGGCGGGAGTCTTTTCTTCATGACAGTGGCTAGACCTTGATTGATTCGTCGTCGGTATGATCGATCAGCTGGCCGACTTCGGCCGCCGCTTCTCGTAACAATGGAGCGTAGCTGAGCAGCTCGTCCAGGCTCTTGCGGATCAGTGGAGCATGTGCGAACAGGCAGGCGAAGAGCCTGCCGTGGCGATCCTTGACCGGTACGGCACAGGCGACCAGGCCGTCGACGAATTCTTCATTGTCAGTGCCGATATCGTCCGCCCTGATTTTCAGCAGTGCAGCCTCCAGTTCAGCCGGGTCGGTCAGGGTGTTACGCGCATATTGATTCAACGGCAGGTTGTTGATGATGCGCAGACGGCGCTCACGCGACAGCGAGCTGAGGTAGAGCTTGCCGCTGGAGGTACACCAGGCTGGTGTATGACTGCCCACTGGCAGGTAAACCTGCAGCGGCCGCTCGGTTTGCACACGGTCGTAGTAGATCATCTCGGTGCCGTTGGGAATGGCAATTCCACAGGTCTCACCAATGATCGCCGTGAGGCGCTTCAGAATGGCCTGGCGCGGGGCTTTGAAGCGGCCACTGTAAAGCACGCCGAGGGCAACCTCATGCAGGCGGTCACCGGGCACCAGCAGCCCACGCATATTGCTTTGCAGGTAACCGTCACCTTCGAGCTGGGCCAGCAGGCGGTGAATACTCGGTTTGGGAATACCCAGCTGGTCGGCAAGGTCGGCAGGCGACATCGGCCGCTGCGCGCGCGCCACCGCTTCGATGATCTCCAGTACCCGGGTAATTGAGGAGCCTTTTTCACTCATCGGACTTCTCCACGTGGCGTCT
>JAWWDH010000353.1:0-3764 GCA_033720015.1 Pseudomonas sp. | reverse complement strand
CGGGGATGCGCTCTGATGGCGGGCTGGACGCTGGATACGCAGTACCAAGCACTGGCTGAGGATTTTGGTAGCCTGGAGTCGGTGTTTGCCTTGCAGGGCGAGCGCCTGACTAAAGACCCACTGTCTGAAGTGATTCGCATCGAGCGTGCGGGCGTGCGCTATTACGTCAAGCGCTACTGGGGCGGTGGCAAAGGCTTGCGTCGGTATATCGGCCGCCCGCGGGTCAAGGCCGAGTGGCAGAACCTCAAGTACTTCGCCAAGTGGGGCGTGGCCACGGCGCCGATTGTCGCCTTTGGCCTGGAACGTCAGTTCGGCCGCTTTGCCCGGGGGGCGTTGATTACCCGCGAGATTAGCAATACCGAAGACCTGGGCTTGTTGGCCAATAACGATGACCCGCGTCTGCAGGAGCCTGGTTGGGTCGATACCGTCAGTCGTCAGCTGGCACGCGCCACGCGAATTTTGCATGAGCACCGTTTCACCCATAACGACCTTAAATGGCGCAACTTGCTGGTCAATGACCGGGTCGAGTTATTTCTCATCGATTGCCCGACAGGCACGTTCTGGTGGGGGCCTTTGCTGCGTTATCGCATCATCAAGGACCTGGCTTGCCTGGATAAGGTCGCCAAGTACAAGTTGTCGCGTACTCAGCGTTTGCGCTTTTATCTGCAATACCGAGGTCGCAGTCGTTTGAGCGCCGCCGACAAGCATCGCGTTCGTCGGGTTGTGGGCTTCTTTGAGGGCCGTGAATGATGGACTTTATCGCGTCGCAGGATCGCGACCTGCTTGAGCAGCATGGCCTGGCCAGTTTTGATGCGCTGTGGGCGCTAAAGCTTGAAGCTGTTGATGAGCCCAATACCGAGCGCGGTGGCTGGAGCAGTGTCTATCGTCTGGACCTTGGTGAGGCGGCTTTTTACCTCAAGCGTCAGAGCAACCACCTGACCCGCAGCGTGCTGCATCCGTTCGGTGAGCCAACCTTTGCCCGTGAGTTTCGCAATATTCAGCGCTATCAGCGCCTGGCTATTCCGGCTTTGCAGGCGGCGTTTTTTGCCCAGCGGCGAGTCGCGAGCGAGCAGCGGGCAATTTTGCTGACGCGCGCGTTGGATGGTTGGTGCGACTTGGATAGCTTGCTGGCGCAGTGGCGGGCACGCAGCGAGACGCAGCGCACCGCTATTTTGCAGGCGTGCGGCACGCTAGCTCGGCAGCTGCACGGCGCCGGGCAGATGCATGGCTGCTTTTACCCCAAGCATATTTTCCTGCGCGAGATGCCCTCTGGTTTCGAGGCGCAATTAATTGACCTGGAAAAGACCCGGCCGCTGCTGTTCGGGCGGCGTGATCGGATCAAAGATCTGGAACCCCTGTTGCGCCGCGCCAGTATCTGGAGTGAGGCTGAGGTGCGTGTGTTGCTGATGGCCTATCTCGGTGCGGGCGCTGAGCTCGACGCCTGGAGCAATCGCCTCGGCGCGCGCCGGCGCAACAAGGAGGCGCGTTAATGAGTTTGGCGAGTCTCGCTCAGGCTGGGCGTGCACCGGCATTGCCGCTGACCCTTGAGCTGGCCGATGCCGCAGGTACAGCTGCGCTGACCTTGCAGCGGCTGCTGCGTGTCTTGCCCGGCCAGCGTTATGTCGCTCAGGCCGAGTGGCGCGGGCGTCCGGTGCTGGCCAAGCTACTGGTCGGTAACAAGGCGGCGCGACATTTTCAACGTGAGCTGGCGGGTGCGCGGCTGCTGGCTGAGCTGGGGTTGCCTACGCCGCAGTTACTGGCCGACGGCTTGCGCGAAGACGAGGGTGGCTGGCTGCTGTTTGAGTACATCGACGGTGCCGAGAGCCTCTGGGACGCCTGGCGCGCTGTGGCCAACCAGCCGCTCTTGAGTGCCGATCAGCAGGCCGTGCTGGCAGATGCGCTGAGCAGCATCGCGCAGATGCATGCCAAGGGGTTGTGGCAGGCCGATCTGCACCTGGACAACCTGTTGCGGCATAACGGCCAGTTATGGGTGATCGATGGCGGCGGTGTGCAGGTTGAGGTGGCAGGACAGCCGTTGTCGCGCGCCAAGGTGCTGGAAAACCTCGGGGTGTTCTTCGCCCAGCTGCCCGCCGAGCTGACGCCTTTTATCGAAGAGCTGCTGGTGCACTACCTGTTGGCCAACGGCGAGCATGCCTTGCCGCTGGAGGCGCTGCTCAGCGAGGTGGCTAAGGTGCGAAAGTGGCGTGTGCGCGATTATCTGCGCAAAGTCGCCCGTGATTGCAGCCTGTTCGCCGCTAAAGTGGGGGCCTTCGGCCTGCGCGTGGCACGCCGTGAGGATGAGGCCGGTTTGCAGCCGTTGTTGGCGAACCTGGATCGGCTCACCGAGCAAGGCCATATCTACAAGACCGGTGGCGCGGCCACGGTGGTGCGCGTCGAGCTAGATGGGCGGTCCTTGGTGGTCAAACGCTACAACGTGAAGAGCGTCGCCCACTGGCTCAAGCGCTTTTGGCGGCCGAGCCGCGCCTGGCACAGCTGGGTCGAGGGCAATCGCCTGCAACTGCTGGGTATCGCCACCCCACAGCCGTTGGTCGTGCTCGAGCAACGCTGGTGCTGGCTACGCGGGCGCGCCTACCTGATTACCGAATACTGCGGCGGGCAGGATATAATCGCGCGCTTTAGCAATTACCACGACGGATCTCCCCCGGAAACCGAACTGTTGGCGCTGGATCGTTTGTTCGCCGCCTTGCTGCGCGAGCGCATCAGCCACGGAGACTTCAAAGGGCACAATCTGTTTTGGGATGCACAGCTGGGTTGTTGGTCGTTGATCGACCTCGATGCCATGCAGCAGCACCGCAGTGCGCGCAGTTTCGCCAGGGCCTATGCCCGCGACCGCGCCCGTTTCCTGCGCAACTGGCCTGCCGACTCGGCGCTGTACCAGTTGCTCGACCAACGTATACCGCTGACGCCCGCCGTCGGCTCAGCAGACTAAAAGAGGCAAAACCAGTGGCACTGACCATTCTCGGCCTGTCCGGCGCCCTCAGCCATGACCCTTCCGCCGCCCTGTATATCGACGGCAAGCTGATCGCCGCTGTCGAAGAAGAGCGCTTCGTGCGCGACAAGCACGCGAAAAATCGCATGCCCTACGAGTCGGCCAAATTTTGCCTAGAGCAGGCCGGGATCAAACCGTCCGATGTTGATGTGGTGGCCATTCCGTTTGCCCCGATCAGCATTTTCGAGAAGGCGCGCTGGCAGTACGCCAAGCGCTACTGGTACGCGCCGGACCGTGCGCTCGATGCGATCCTGATGGGCAACCGCCGCTACAAGCGCTATTACAAGCACATTCAATGGTGCCTGCAGCAGCTTGGCTTTGACCTTAAGAAAATCAAGATCGAGCCGGTCGAGCACCATCTAGCCCACGCCGCCAGCGCCTACCACTGCTCGGGTTTTACTGAGAAGACCGCCATTCTTGGCATCGACGGCAAGGGCGAATACGCCACCACCTTCTTTGGCTACGGCGAGAACGGCAAGATCCACAAGATCAAAGAGTTCTTTGATCCGGACTCGCTGGGCGGCCTGTACGGTGCGATCACCGAGTTCCTCGGTTTCGAGATGCTCGACGGTGAGTTCAAAGTGATGGGCATGGCCCCCTACGGCGAACCCAAATACATGGACGATGTGTACAAAGTGGTCAATGTCGATGCCGTCGGCGGCGTGACTCTGAATATGGAATACTTAAGCTTCCACTACTCCACCCAGCACACCTTTAACGAGAAATTTGAGCAGGTCTTCGGGCCACGCCGCGT
>JAWWDH010000352.1:0-3769 GCA_033720015.1 Pseudomonas sp. | reverse complement strand
TCCTGGCGGCGTCGGGCTGAGAGGAAGCGGAACTGGTGGAATGCGTTCAGGCCGAATATCAGCTTGTCCATGATCTGAATGCCTTCATAGCCGTCACCCATAAACTTAGAGGCGAGCAGGCCGCCTGCCGCGAGGCCGGCCAATGGGCCTAACCAGCGCGAAGCGCCACTGGCGGCTGCGGGCTGACGACCGGCGGTCGCTGGCGCTGCAGATTGCTGGGTGGGTGCCTGGCGAGCCTGATGGCTTGGCGCGGAGCCGAAGGATTTGCCGCCGCCCATACGCTTGGCTTCGGCGTCGAAACTCATGGTCAGGCCGAGGCTGAGGAACATGGCCAGGGCGATGCTAAGGAAACGCTGCATGATTAGCTGTCTCTTGGTTATTGGATCTACGCGCGGCATCTTGCCCGGCGTAACCGTCGCTGGCTAGCCATAGAATGTTTCCGGCTTTTGCCTTTGCCCGTGCCAGCGCCCTGCTTAGCGGCGTAGCAACACCCGCAACGGCCCACAACGTAACTGTCTGCGCAGCAGCGCGCGGAACTCGGCGGGACCCTCCTCGGGGTGGCGCAACCAGTGGATAAAGCTGCGCAGGTAGACCCCGCTTAGCAGGCTTTCCTCGGCAATACGCCGCAGGTGCAGGGTTTCCCGCTGCGCCGCCTCACGCCACCACTGCACGGTACGGCTGATGCGCAGCAGGCCGAGCACTTGCAGGTGCAGGTGGCCGGGTTCGAGCTTGTACAGCAGCATCTGCCCGGTCACCGCACGGTGTGCCGCCAGGCTGTCGAGCCAGGCGATCAGCAACTCCTCCAGGCGTTTGGCGGGCTCCAGCGGCAGCAGGTCAGCGGCCGTGGCGCGGGCCAGCAGGGCTTGGTCGGCGCGGTCAAACCAGGCCTCGACCAGCTGATCCTTGTCGCGGTAATGCCTGGCGATGCTGTTTAGCTCGACACTCAAGTCGGCGGCCACATCAAACAGGTGCAGGCGCTCCCAGCCGCAGACATCGGCCAGGCGCAGGGCGCTATCGAGAATCTGTGCGGCGTTGACTGTTGCGCGTTTCATCGGCTCACCTCGTGTTCGAGTATGACCGCTGCTGCGTAGCTCAGCCGTGGAAACGACAAACGGAACCCGAGGGTTCCGTTTGCAGTGGGGCCAGCTACGTAGGATGGGTGAGTGGCGCAGCGGGGTAACCCATCAGCGCTTGCAGCGGGCTATTGCGCGCGCAGCACATCCTGCGGTGGGCGCGTTAGCGCCAGTTGTACAACTCTTTTTCCGACAGCTGATGCATCAGGCTGACCTGCGCCTGGAACGCTTGCATCGAGGCCCAGATGCGCCCGTTCAGTTCGTTCTGCCCGGCCAGCTCACCGAGCACCAGGGTGCTTTGGTGTTGCATGGCAGCCAGTACGTCATCGGGGAAGCGCTTGAGCAGGGTGCCTTGCTGTTTCAGCTGATCCAGCGCCAGGGCGTTGTTGTAGACGTAATCGTCGAGCATGTCCTGGTTAGCCGCGCGGGTGGCTTCAGTCAGGATCGCCTGCAGGTCGGCCGGCAAGCTATCGAGGGCTTTCTGGTTGATCAGCAGTTCGAGCACGGCCTGCGGCTCTTGCCAGCCTGGGTAGTAATAAAACTTGGCGGCCTTGTGCAGGCCAAAGGCCAGGTCGTTGTAGGGGCTGACCCAGTCGGTGGCGTCGATCGCGTTGGTTTGCAGCGCGGTAAACACTTCGCCGCCGGGCAAGTTGACGGTGGTCGCACCGAGCTTGCTCAGCACTTCGCCACCGAGGCCGGGCATGCGGATTTTCAGGCCCTTGAGGTCATCCAGCGAGTTGATTTCCTTGTTATACCAGCCGCCCATCTGCATGCCGGTATTGCCCACCGCCAATGGCTTAACGCCGAAGGGAGCATAGGCTTCTTCCCACAATGCTTGGCCACCGCCCTTGCTCAACCAGGCGTTCATCTCGCTGGTGGAAAGGCCAAATGGCACGGCCGTGAAGAACTGCGCCGCCGGCACCTTGCCCTTCCAGTAATACGCCGCGCCATGGCCCAGTTCGGCGGTGCCGCGCGACACTGCGTCAAACACTTCCAGTGGCGGCACCAGCTCACCGCCGGCATACACCTTGATGCTCAGGCGACCGTTGCTCATCACCTTGACCTGCTCGGCCAGGCGCTCAGCCGCCGTGCCCAGGCCGGGGTAGTTCTTCGGCCAGGCGGTGACCATCTTCCACTGGAAGCTTTCTGCGGCAGGCGAGCCTGCGGCTGGCGTAGCAACTGCTTGCGGTGCGGCAGATTCTTCCTTGCACCCAGCCAGACCGAGGGCGGCGAGCAGGGCGCTGGCAAGCAGCAGAGGGCGGCGGATCATGGGGGCTCCTTATTGTTTGAATAGACGGTTGGTCACAGCGCTTGCAGTTTTGCGTAACTAAGCATCAGCCACTTGCTGCCCTCACTCTCGAAGTTGACCTGCACCCGTGCCTGGGCGCCGGAGCCTTCGAAGTTGAGGATGGTGCCTTCGCCGAACAGCGAATGCTGCACGCGCTGGCCGAGGTTGAAGCCAGTATCGGGCACGGCGCTGCCGGCGAACAGGTGGCTGTCATTGCTGGTGCCGCCCATGTTGCGGCTCACCGCGCCAAACGGTCGGCTGACGCTGTTGGACAGGCGCACTTCCTGAATCAGCTGCGGCGGAATTTCGCGGACGAAGCGCGAGACCTTGTTGTAGGTCTCGCTGCCGTATAAACGTCGTGTTTCGGCGTAGGTAATCACCAGCTTGCTCATGGCGCGGGTAATGCCGACATAAGCCAGGCGGCGTTCTTCCTCAAGGCGGCCGGGTTCTTCCAAGCTCATCTTGTGCGGGAACAGGCCTTCTTCCATGCCCACCAGGAACACCTGGGGGAACTCCAGGCCTTTGGCGCTGTGCAGGGTCATCAGCTGCACGCTGTCTTCGTTTTCGGCGGCCTGGGTGTCGCCGGCTTCCAGCGAGGCGTGGCTAAGGAAGGCTTGCAGTGGGCTGAGTTCGTCGTCTTCGTTGTTCTCGAAGGTCCGCGCGGCGCTGACCAATTCCTCAAGGTTTTCGATGCGTGCCTGGGCTTTTTCGCCTTTCTCGGCCTTGTGGTAAGCGATCAAGCCGCTTTGCTCGATGACCGTCTGGGTCATTAGATGCAGCGGCATGCTCAGGGCTTTGGCCGTGAGGTTTTCGATCAGCTCGATAAACCCGGCCAGGGCCCCCGAAGCGCGGGCTGGCAGGGTCTTGGCGCTGACCATCAGCTGAATTGCGCCCCACATCGACACATCATGCACGCGGGCGTACTCGCGGATCGCTTCGACGCTCTTTTCGCCGATGCCGCGCGCGGGCACGTTGATCACCCGTTCCAGTGCTGCGTCGTTGCCACGGCCGTCGAGCAGGCGCAGGTAGGCCATGGCGTTCTTGATTTCGGCGCGTTCGAAGAAGCGCTGACCGCCGTAGATGCGGTACGGAATCTTCTCGCGCAGCAGGGCTTCTTCAAGCACCCGTGACTGGGCGTTGGAGCGGTAGAGAATGGCGATTTCACTGCGCTTGAGGCCGTCTTTGCGCAGGGCGTCCTGGATTTCAGCTACCTTCACTTCGCGCGGCATGATGCCCCGTTTGGTTGAGATGGCGGCGGCCAGGCCCGCGGCATGACCGGTCGCCACGCAGTTGCCCATGCTCTTGCCCGCCGACGCCGCCACGTGCGTCGCCGAGATGCACCGGCCCGCAACGAGGAGGCCGTCGACCTTCTCGGGCAAGAGGGAACGGTAGGGCACGTCGTGTATCT
>JAWWDH010000351.1:0-3825 GCA_033720015.1 Pseudomonas sp. | reverse complement strand
GGCCGGCAGGTGCAAGGTGTGATTGGTCGAACCGCCGCTGGCGAGCAAGGCCACCACGGCGTTGATCAGCGCCCGTGCATTAACCTGCTGGCCGACCGGCAGATAGCGCTCGCCTTTGCAGCTGTTATGCGCCACCAGACGCGCGGCCTCATCGGTCAGCGCATCGCGCAGAGGCGTGTAAGGATGGACAAAGGCGCTACCCGGCACATGCAGGCCCATGGCCTCCATCAGCAGCTGATTGGTATTAGCGGTGCCATAGAACGTGCAGGTCCCCGCCTGGTGGTAAGCCGCCAGTTCAGCGGCGAGCAGTTCGTCACGACTGGCTTCTCCGCGAGCAAAGCGCTGGCGCACCGCGGCTTTTTCCTTGTTTGGCAGGCCCGACTGCATGGGGCCGGCCGGTACGAACACGGCAGGCAAATGGCCGAAATGCAACGCGCCGATCAGCAGACCGGGGACGATCTTGTCGCACACTCCAAGGTACAGCGCACCATCGAAGATGCCGTGGGTCAAGCCGATAGCAGCCGCTTGGGCAATCAGGTCGCGGGAGAACAGCGACAGCTGCATGCCACCCTCGCCCTGGGTGATGCCGTCGCACATGGCCGGCACCCCGGCGGCAAACTGCGAGGTCGCCCCGGCCTTGGCCAAGGCCACCTTAAGTCGTTCGGGATAATCGCGGAGCGGCGCATGGGCCGAGAGCAGATCGTTGTAACTGGAAATGATCGCCACGTGCGGCGAGCCACCCTGCTTCATGATCAACCGCGCATCATCGGGTTGCGCAGCCAGGGCATGGGCCAGATTGGAACAGCCCAACGCCTGATGCGCAGTACGCCCAGCCGCCTGTGCCAGACGCTGCAAATAGCGCTCGCGGCGCTTGGCCGAGCGCTGCTCCAAGGCAGCGGTGACCTGCTCAACAACCGGATGCAACATAACGGCTCCCTTTATCTGCGAGGTACGGACTTGCAGTGTAACGGCTCAGGGCGCCCAGTAGATGTTTACCGGTAACGGGCTGCGCTGCAGCCAGGCATAGAGAGGCAGATCTCGCGCCCCGGGCTCATCAGCCAGCACGGCATCAATCAATGCGCGCTTGCGCTCGCCAAACGCCAGCAAACCCAGCCACTGCCCTCGTTGCAGCATGGCCAAGTTCAGCGACAGGCGCTCACAAGGTTCTTCTGGTGCCTGCGCCGGCAAAGCCGCTGGCACGGCGTTAGGGTCGAGCGCCGTCGCCAGGCCCGGCATGCCGGGAAACAACGAAGCAATATGACCGTCCTCGCCCATCCCCAGCAAAACAGCGCTGAATGGCTGCCACTGGCGCAACTGCTCACCCCAGGCTAACGCAGACTGCTCACGGGTCGAGCCCTGTCGCGGGTCGAGACAATGAGCCTGCGGCAGCCCCTGATTTAACAGCTGCCAATTACTTGCAGCATCTTCAGCCGGCACCCAACGCTCATCACTGGGGCTAAGATCAATACGCTGAGCCTGCAGTTGCTCAGCCAGCAAAGGCAACAGCGCCTGCGGGCTGCTGCCACCCGGCAGCACCAGCCCGGCGCGTGACTGCAGCGCCAGCGTGGCCTGAATGCGCACCAGCAACTCGCTGGCCAGCGCGTGCAGGCAAGCGTTGCGCCCGGCATAGCAATGCAACAAATTACAGCCCATAAGTAACCTCACCTAAGCTATCGATCTGTCATCAGACCGAGCAATAATGCACCTTTTGCTGTAATAGCCAACGTTCTTACCATGAGTAACCTGCTTTGAATGTGTTGCTGCGTGTACTCATATTGTTATTGCTGCCGACGCTGGTTCAGGCCACAAGCCTGCCTCTGATCGCCAGCAACTCGCCGCTGCTAGCGGGCCCCAGCATGCAAGTCTGGGTAGACCCTGCGGGCCTGACTGACATCGACAGCGTTCGCCAACTTGCAGAGTCCGCCTGGCAACCGGTGGCGCGCCGCGATGCCAGCTTCGGTTACAGCAAGCACGCCTACTGGCTGCGCATCTCCCTGCACAACCCCAGCAATGCGGCGATCGACTGGGTTCTAGTGATCGGCAATCCACTGCTTGATACGCTGGATGCTTACGGCCTAGACGGCGACCGCGTTTATAAGGCCGGCGATCAGCGCCCTTTTCACCAGCGCTGGATCGACCACCGCCAACTGGTGCTGCCATTCAGCCTGGCGGCAGGCGAAGAGCGCGAGCTGATCCTGCGCATGCAGACCGAAGGTTCGGCCAACCTCAGCGCCAGCCTGATGAGTGCACAAACCTTCAACCATAACGAGCAGCGCATGTTAATGCTGCAAGGGCTGTTTTTCGGCGCACTACTGGTGATGCTGATCTACAACCTGTCGATCTTTAGCATCACCCGTGATCGCAACTACCTCTGGTACAGCCTGTTTGTCGCCAGTTTCAGTTTTTATCAGTTCATTCAGCAGGGCTTCGCCTTGCAGTGGCTTTGGCCGAACTCACTGGCATGGCATCAACTAAGCTTCCCCTTCAGCTCAGCCTTGGCGACCCTGTTCGGCATTTTTTTCACCTATGGCATTCTCGACCTCAAGCGCCAACACCGCGCCTACACCTGGGTCAGCCGCGCGCTACTGAGCGGCAGCTTGCTGGTGATGGCTCTGGCCCTGACTGCGCCCTACCAAGTGGCGCTACTCGGTAGTTTTGCTCTGCTGATCGTCTGCGCGATTATCGGCTGCATCATCACCGCACTGCGCTGGCGCGCAGGTTACGTGCAGGCCAAATTATTTGCCCTCGGCTGGTCAGTCCTGATTATCGCCAGCCTACTCAGCGTCATCAGCGGTACCGGCCTGATCGCCAACTCTCTGCTGACCCTGCATGCCCAACAAATCGGCAGTCTGCTCGAGCTGGTGATTTTCTCGATTGCGCTCGGCTCACGCATTCGTCAGGCGCAAAGCGATCACCACCTGGCTCAGGCACGGTTGTTTGCCAAGGAACATCAACTGCGCATGGAGCAGGCCAAAAGCCTGAACTTGCAACGCCAGATCAATGAAGGGCTCGAGGCCCGCGTGCAAGAACGCACCGCCTCACTCGAGCACGCGCTGCAAGAGCTCTCAACTGCCAACCAACAGCTGGCCGAGCTCAGTCGCCGCGACAACCTGACCGGGCTATTCAACCGCCAGGTACTTAACGAAGAATTAGACCGCCTGCTCGCACAGGCCAAACGCAGCCAGCAGCCGATTGCCATGCTGATGCTGGACCTGGATCACTTCAAACAGGTCAACGATCAGTATGGCCATTTGACTGGCGACGCCTGCCTGCAGCACACCGCTCAGCGCATGCAACAGCGCATGCGCGGCAACGACTTATTGGTACGCTTCGGCGGCGAAGAGTTTGCCGTCGTGCTCAGTGATACTGATGTGGCAGGGGCGCTAGATCTGGCTGAGCAGCTGCGTGAGGACCTGGCCAGCCACCCTTGCCAGCACCAAGGTCTGAGCATCGCCCTGAGCCTGAGCATTGGCGTCTACGCACTGATTCCAGACGCCAACAGCAATCGCGAACAACTGCTGCAGCATGCCGACCAGGCGCTCTATCAGGCCAAAGCCGCCGGACGCAATCAGGTGATCAGCTACGAAGCCAGCGCCCTGAATGACGCATAAAGCTGAGCGATCAGCAGTTTCGGCGCAGCTTGCAGACCTTTATCGAGAGAGAGCAGTTAATCAAGTTAACGCCGAAATTCTAACGGCGTAACCAATTAAGCAAGTGCCAAAGGCAACCTGCTACTGCCTGGACAGTTATCTGGAAGCAGAAAAAACAAAAGGGCCATTCAGTTAAGAATGACCCTTCAAAATCCCGCAGAACGGGCAAAAATGG
>JAWWDH010000350.1:0-3871 GCA_033720015.1 Pseudomonas sp. | reverse complement strand
CGCGCTTGAGCCGCGAGCCGGAAAGCACCGAGAAGCGCTTAAGCAGCAGCCGTGCAGTCCACTCCAGCGGCGGCAACTTCAACGGCCAGTAAACTCGGCTGATCTGGCTGCCGAACAAGGCAGTGGAAGCAACTCTGCTCTGATCCAGATAATGCCCACCCAACGCGCCGGCAAGAATGATCCCACCCAGGGAGTGCCCCAACCAATGGGCCTTCTGCGGGTTCAGCTCGTAGACAAAATCAGCAATGGCCGGCAGGTCGAAACGCACATAATCACTGACCGTGTTGCGCGAGTAGTTGCGGTTACGTGGCGACAAACCATGACCGCGCATCTCGGCAATCCATACATCGAAGCCGGCACGCGCCAGGTAAGGCCCAAGACCAATACCCTTGGGCGAAAACCAGAAGCGCCGATTGGAAAAACTACCGGGAATCAGGATCACCGGTTCGCCGCGGTCGTGCTCATGGCCGGCACGGCCTAAGCGCGTCAGGGCCAGCTCAACAGTTTTATCCGGGCTGTTACCGGGTTTGAGCCGATAAACATCCTCGCTCAAGTCGCCACGGAGTTCCGCGCTGATCAAGGCGACGGGGAAAAGCTCACTGCTGCTTTGCATCTTTTTTCGCTCTGCTACAACCAATTGCCGGGAGCAGTTTTCACGTCGCCTAGCGACGGCCCGAAAGGTGGCCGCCAAGAATGGCAGGCCATAAAAAAGGGCAGGTTCAACCCGCCCTTGAATTTAACGTTAAGGGCTATCAGGCAGATTGCTGGCCTTCGGCAAGGAAGAACCAGGTATCGAGCACCGAATCCGGGTTCAACGATACGCTTTCGATGCCCTGCTCCATCAGCCAGCGTGCCAGATCCGGATGGTCCGACGGACCCTGACCGCAGATGCCAATGTACTTACCCGCCTTGTTACAGGCCTGGATGGCGTTGCTCAGCAGCTTCTTAACCGCTGGATTACGCTCATCGAACAGATGCGCAACGATGCCCGAATCGCGGTCCAGGCCCAGCGTCAGCTGAGTCAGGTCGTTGGAGCCAATGGAGAAACCGTCAAAGAACTCAAGGAACTCTTCGGCCAGAATCGCGTTGGACGGCAATTCGCACATCATGATGATCTTCAGGCCATCCTGGCCACGCGCCAGACCGTTCTGCGCCAGTAGATCGACCACCTGGCTGGCTTCACCGAGGGTGCGCACGAACGGCACCATGATCTCGACGTTGGTCAGGCCCATTTCGTTGCGTACTTTCTTCAGCGCGCGGCATTCCAACTCGAAGCAATCGCGGAACGATTCGCTGATGTAACGCGAAGCACCACGGAAGCCCAGCATCGGGTTCTCTTCTTCCGGCTCATACAGCTTGCCGCCGATCAGGTTGGCGTATTCGTTGGACTTGAAGTCCGACAGACGCACGATGACCTTCTTCGGCCAGAACGCGGCGGCCAAGGTGCTGATGCCTTCGACCAGCTTCTCGACGTAGAAATTGACCGGATCGTCGTAACCGGCGATGCGTTTCTCGACGCTTTCTTTGATCTCCGGCGGCAGGCCGGCGAAGTTCAGCAGTGCCTTGGGGTGCACGCCGATCATGCGGTTGATGATGAACTCCAGTCGGGCCAGGCCTACGCCCTCGTTGGGCAGCTGGGCGAAGTCGAAGGCACGATCCGGGTTGCCGACGTTCATCATGATCTTGAACGGCAGATCCGGCATGGCATCAACCGAGTTCTTGCGAATATCGAAGCCCAACTCGCCTTCAAAGATAAAGCCGGTATCACCCTCAGCGCAGGAAACCGTCACACCCATGCCGTCTTTCAGCACCTGGGTGGCGTTACCGCAGCCAACTACCGCCGGAATCCCCAACTCACGGGCAATGATCGCCGCGTGACAGGTACGCCCGCCACGGTTGGTGACAATGGCGCTGGCGCGCTTCATCACTGGTTCCCAGTCCGGATCGGTCATGTCTGAGACCAGCACGTCACCGGGCTGGACTTTATCCATCTCGGACACATCATTAATCACCCGCACACGGCCGGCACCGATCTTCTGACCAATCGCGCGACCTTCAACCAGCACAGTGCCGGTTTCTTTCAGCAGGTAGCGCTCCATAACATTAACATTGGTGCGGCTTTTTACGGTTTCCGGGCGTGCTTGAACGATGTACAGCTGGCCGTCGTCACCGTCTTTGGCCCACTCGATGTCCATCGGGCGGCCGTAGTGCTTCTCGATGATCATCGCCTGCTTGGCCAACTCGCTGACCTCGGCATCGCTGAGGCAGAAACGCGCACGCTCGGCGCGGTCAACATCGACCACCTTGACCGATTTACCGGCCTTGGCTTCGTCGCCGTAGATCATCTTGATCGCTTTGCTGCCCAGGTTGCGGCGCAGAATGGCCGGACGGCCGGCTTCCAGCGTCTGCTTGTGCACGTAGAACTCGTCGGGGTTGACCGCGCCCTGCACCACGGTCTCACCAAGGCCATAGGCGCCGGTGATAAACACCACGTCGCGGAAGCCCGACTCGGTATCGAGGGTAAACATCACCCCGGCGGTGCCGGTTTCCGAACGCACCATGCGCTGCACACCAGCAGACAAGGCGACCAGCTTGTGGTCGAAGCCCTGGTGCACGCGGTAGGCGATGGCGCGATCGTTGAACAGCGAGGCGAACACCTCTTTGGCAGCGCGAATCACGTTGTCCACGCCACGAATGTTCAGAAAGGTCTCTTGCTGGCCGGCAAACGAGGCGTCGGGCAAGTCTTCGGCGGTGGCCGAGGAACGCACAGCGACCGCCATATTGGCGTTATCACCGGCCATTTCGGCGAAGGCAACGCGAATTTGCTTATCCAGCTCAGCCGGGAACGGCGCTTCCATCACCCACTGGCGGATCTGCGCGCCGGTTTTAGTCAGGGCGTTGATGTCATCGACATCCAGCGCATCCAGGGCCGCATGGATCTGCGCATTCAGCCCGCTCTGCTCGAGAAAGTCCCGGTAAGCCTGGGCAGTAGTGGCGAAACCACCGGGAACCGATACTCCGGCACCGGCCAGGTTGCTGATCATCTCGCCCAGGGAGGCGTTCTTGCCCCCTACGTGCTCAACATCGTGATTGCCGAGCTTATCGAGGGAAACTACGTACTCTACCAAGGTGATCTCTCCACTAAGGTGTTGGAAAAGCTCAAGGGGCTGGGGAAACTCGCCGGCAGACTTGCCCGCACGATTGTGGCCTGGCCCTGGAAAATAAGTAACAATGCCGGCCTGATCGGCCCTGCAAAGGCGGGCCTATGATAGCCAAGATTCGTCCTCAGCTTAAGGCCCATGGCACAAATGAAACGAACCGCTTTTTTCATCTCCGATGGCACCGGCATCACTGCCGAAACCCTAGGCCAAAGCCTACTGGCCCAGTTTGAAACCATCGACTTCACCAAACTCACGCGACCGTACATCGACAGTGTGGAAAAAGCGCGCGCAATGGTACAACAAATCAACAGCGCCGCCGAGAAAGACGGCTCTAGGCCGATCATTTTCGACACTATCGTCAATCAGGATATACGCGACATCCTGGCTGAGTCCGACGGTTTTATGATCGATATCTTCGCCAGTTTTCTCGCCCCACTGGAGCAGGAACTGACTTCGCACTCATCCTACTCAGTCGGCAAGTCACACTCCATCGGCCACAACTCCAACTACATGGAGCGCATTGAGGCGGTTAACTTCGCCCTGGATAACGACGACGGCGCGCGCACCCATTACTACGACAAGGCCGACATGATCCTGGTCGGCGTATCACGCTGCGGTAAAACCCCCACGTGCCTGTATATGGCCATGCAATACGGCATCCGCGCCGCCAACTACCCGCTGACCGAAGACGACATGGAGCGTTTGCAGCT
>JAWWDH010000349.1:0-3872 GCA_033720015.1 Pseudomonas sp. | reverse complement strand
TTGTGACGCGGCCGCGCAGATCGGCTACCCGGTGCTACTCAAGGCCACTGCCGGTGGTGGTGGCAAGGGCATGAAGGTGGTCGAGCGTGAATGCGACCTAGCCGAAGCGCTGGCATCGGCCCAGCGTGAAGCGCAGTCGTCGTTCGGCGACTCGCGCATGCTGGTGGAGAAATACGTACTCAAGCCGCGCCATGTTGAAATTCAGGTCTTCGCCGACAGCCACGGCAACTGCCTGTACCTGAACGAGCGAGATTGCTCGATCCAGCGCCGCCACCAAAAGGTGGTCGAAGAAGCCCCTGCACCAGGCCTGACGCCCGAACTACGCCGTGCCATGGGCGAAGCGGCAGTAAAAGCGGCCCAAGCCATCGGCTATGTCGGTGCCGGTACCGTGGAGTTTTTGCTGGATGAGCGCGGCGACTTCTTTTTTATGGAGATGAACACCCGCCTGCAGGTCGAACACCCTGTCACCGAGCTAATCACCGGCCTCGACTTGGTGGCGTGGCAAATCCGCGTGGCCCGTGGCGAGGCGCTGCCGATGACGCAGGAGCAGGTACCGCTGATTGGCCACGCCATCGAAGTGCGCCTGTACGCGGAAGACCCAGACAACGACTTTCTCCCGGCCACCGGCACCCTCGCGCTGTACCGCGAAGCGGCAGCGGGCCCCGGTCGGCGTGTCGACAGCGGCGTCAGTGAGGGCGATGAAGTCTCGCCGTTCTACGACCCCATGCTCGGCAAGCTGATCGCCTGGGGCGAAAATCGCGAAGAAGCGCGCCTGCGCCTGCTGACCATGCTCAAGGAAACTTGCGTGGGCGGCGTGCGCACCAACCTGGCATTCCTTACCCGCGTACTGGCCCACCCAGCTTTTGCCGCAGCGGAACTGGATACCGGATTTATCCCGCGTCATGAAGCGCAACTGCTGCCTCCGGTGAGTGAGCTGCCTGCCGAGTTCTGGCAGCTGGCCGCCGAAGCCTTTGTGCAGAGCGAAGCGCCGCAGCAGCGCCATGACGACTACCACTCGCCTTGGGCCACTAACAACGGACTACGCATTGGCTTACCGGCAGAAACTGACCTGCACCTAAGCTGCCAGGGCGAACGTCAGGTGGTGCGCCTGCGCCAGGCGGCAACCTCAACCGTGCTGCTGCAGGGTGAAACGCTGTCGGTGACCTGTGATGGTGTGCGCCAGCAGCATCAGGCGATCCGCCGGGGTGACACGCTGTACTTGCATTACGCTGGCGAACTGCGCAGCGTTCAGCGTTTTGACCCCATCGCCGAAGTGGAAGCCAGCCACAGTCAGCACGGCGGCCTGACGGCACCGATGAACGGCAGCATAGTGCGAGTACTGGTCGAAGCCGGTCAGCAGGTCGAAGCCGGCACCGCACTGGTGGTGTTAGAAGCGATGAAGATGGAGCACAGCATTCGCGCACCGCATGCTGGAACCGTCAAGGCGCTGTACTGCCGCGAAGGTGAGATGGTCAGCGAAGGTGCGGTGCTGGTGGAGCTGGACGAAGCCTTGTGATGGGTATCGCACTGCTCAACCCACCCTACCGATTTAGCTGCCGACACCTCTGCAAAGCTTTTGATCAACGAGTAAGCACAGATCGCGGCCAACGCGCTCCCACAATCAATAACCGCGACGTAGGATGGGTTTGAGCGCAGCGATACCCATCAATAGGCACAACGAGGCAGCCATGAACCTACCCAAACAAGTGCGCCTGGTCGAAGTCGGCCCGCGCGACGGTTTGCAGAACGAGAAACAGCCGATCAGCGTCGCCGACAAGGTGCGCTTGGTCGATGACCTGTCCGCCGCCGGGCTTAGCTATATCGAAGTCGGTAGCTTCGTCTCACCCAAGTGGGTGCCGCAAATGGCCGGATCGGCCGAGGTCTTTGCGCAGATCCAACAGCAACCCGGCATTACCTACGCAGCCCTCGCCCCCAATCTGCGAGGCTTTGAAGCCGCGCTTGAGGCCGGGGTAAAAGAAGTCGCCGTATTTGCTGCTGCCTCAGAGGCTTTCTCGCAAAAAAACATCAACTGCTCAATAGCCGAAAGTCTTGAGCGTTTTGTGCCGCTAATAGACGCTGCCAAGCAGCAGGGTGTGCGCGTGCGCGGCTACGTCTCCTGCGTGCTGGGTTGCCCGTATGACGGCAGCGTGCCGCCCGAGCAAGTGGCCAGCGTAGCCCGCGAGCTATACAGGATGGGCTGCTACGAAGTGTCGTTGGGCGACACCATCGGCGCCGGCACTGCGGGCGACACACGGCGGCTGTTTGAAGTGGTGGGCCGCGATGTGCCGCGCGAAAAACTTGCCGGGCATTTTCACGACACCTACGGCCAGGCACTGACCAATATCTACGCCAGCCTGCTCGAAGGCATCCAGGTATTTGACAGCTCAGTCGCGGGATTAGGCGGCTGCCCTTATGCCAAAGGCGCGACCGGCAACGTGGCCAGCGAAGACGTGCTGTACCTGCTCAATGGCCTGGGCATCAGCACCGGTATAGACATGAACAAACTGATCACTGCCGGCCAGCGCATCTGCTCGGTACTGGATAAACCCAACGGCTCACGTGTGGCGCGCGCCAAGCTGGCCAGCCTCTAGAGTCGGGCTCGCTCTGATGGCCGAGAAACCGCTCTGCGCGTTAGCGTCAACTTTAGCTTACAGCCTGTAAAGCCCGAGCAGCAGCGCCCACAGGCGCTGGATCAGATTGGTGCACACCATCTACAGCGGCGCCTAGGTCGGCAGTCGATCAATTAATGTCGCTGCAGTTCAAGGCTTGCCGGGGTCGCTAGGATAGCGTGCCAACTGCCCTGACTCAGGGCCTTGCGTAACTCGAACACGGCATACGCCAAAAGAGGAAATGACATGCAAAATCCCTTGTGGACGCCTTCTGCCGAGCGTATCGTCGCTACCCGAATGGACGCCTTCCGCCGTGCCGTCAATCAGCGTCATAACCTCGAGCTGGCCGACTACCCGGCCCTGCACGCCTGGAGCGTGGGTACGCGTGAAGCCTTCTGGCAGGCCATCGTTGATTTCTTCGAGGTACGTTTTAGTGCCAAAGCCGCAGCGGTATTGCACGAAGGTCCTGTAATGCCCAGCGCCACTTGGTTTCCTGGCGCGACGCTGAATTTTGCCGAACACCTGCTCCGCCGCCGTGACGACCACCCAGCGCTGGTGGCAATTGCTGAAGACGGTAGCCGCGAGCAACTGAGCTATGCCGATCTGGCTGCGCACGTCGCCGGCCTGCAGCGCAGCCTTAAAGCCGCAGGCGTTGGCCTGGGTGACCGGGTTGCCGCCTTTATGCCCAACACCTGGCAAACTCTGGTTGGCATGCTCGCCGCCAGCAGCCTGGGCGCTACCTGGTCGAGTTGCTCGCCAGACTTCGGCACCCAGGGCGTGATCGACCGTTTCGGCCAGATTGAACCCAAGGTGCTGATCGCTGCTGCCGGTTACCGCTACGCCGGTAAAAAACTCGACCTGACCAGCAAACTCAATGAAATCCTCGAGCGCCTGCCCTCGCTTGAGCAGCTGATCGTGGTGCCCTACTCTAACGCCCAAGCTAAAGCGGCTGACTTCCACTCCACGGCCAAGGTCGCACTGTGGCAGGACTTCTATCAGGCTGGCGGCGAGCCTGAATTTACCCAAGTGCCCTTCGACCACCCGCTGTACATCCTCTATTCCAGCGGCACCACCGGCGTGCCCAAGTGCATCGTCCACGGCACTGGCGGCACGTTGTTGCAGCACATCAAGGAGCTTGGTCTACACACCGACGTAACGCGCGACGACACCCTGTTCTACTACACCACCTGCGGCTGGATGATGTGGAACTGGCTGGTCTCCGGCCTGGCGCTGGGTGCCACTCTGGTGCTGTTCGACGGCTCG
>JAWWDH010000348.1:0-3921 GCA_033720015.1 Pseudomonas sp. | reverse complement strand
CCTGAGCCGCTGGCGCAGGGGTTGTTACAGCGCCTTGAAGCGGCGATTGTTTATGAAGACAAGGCGCTTATCGTACTCAACAAGCCGGCGGGTATCGCTGTGCATGGCGGCAGTGGGCTGAATTACGGGGTGATCGAAGCCTTTCGTCAGCTGCGCCCGGATGCCAAAGATATTGAGTTGGTTCACCGCTTGGATCGCGACACTTCGGGCCTGTTGATGATTGCCAAGAAGCGCAGCATGTTGCGTCACTTGCACGAGGCCCTGCGCGGCGATGGCGTGGATAAGCGCTACATGGCGTTGGTGCGCGGCCATTGGGCTACCGCCAAGAAGCAGGTCAATGCGCCGCTACTTAAAAGCAACCTGCGCTCCGGTGAGCGCATGGTTGAAGTTAATCCTGAGGGCAAGGAAGCGCTGACTATGTTCCGTGTGCTGCGCCGCTTTGGTGAGTTTGCCACGCTGGTTGAGGCGCGCCCTATTACTGGGCGTACCCATCAGATTCGTGTGCATGCGCAGCATGGTGGGCATTGCATTGCCGGTGACAGCAAGTACGGCGATGACGATTTCACCAAGGAAATTCGCGCGCTAGGCGGCAAGCGTCTGTTTTTGCATGCGTATGAGCTAATCGTGCCTTTGCCCGAAGGTGGCAAGCTTAAGCTCGAAGCGCCGGTCGATGAGATGTGGGCACGAACCGTGGAGCGGCTGCTGAGTGAATGACTATCAACTGCTGATTTTCGATTGGGATGGCACGCTGGTCGATTCCATTAGTCGAATTGTTTCGGCTATGCACCTAGCAGCAGATGCGTGCGAGTTGCCGCGCTGCACGGATGATCAGGTGCGGGGTATTATCGGGTTGGGGTTGCCTGAGGCCATTCGTTGTCTCTACCCCGAAATGCAAAGTGCGGCCTTGGCGCAGCACTTGCGCAAGTGCTACAGCGAGAATTATCTGGCTTTGGAGTCTGAGCCGTCGGCCTTGTTTCACGGTGTGGCGGAGGGCTTGGAAGCGTTTCGTGCACAAGGCTATCGCTTGGCAGTGGCCACCGGCAAAGGGCGGCATGGTCTGCAGCGAGTGCTGGCTGATCGTGGTTGGTTGGATTATTTCGACTACAGCCGTTGCGCCGATGAGACGGCGAGTAAGCCTGACCCGTTGATGCTGCATGAAATCCTTGCGCAAAGTGGTGTTGCTGCCAGTCAGGCGTTGATGGTGGGTGACTCATCCTTTGACCTGTTGATGGCGCAGCGTGCTGGTATGGATTGTGTGGCGGTCGGCTATGGTGCGCAGCCGTTGCAGGCGCTGCGTGAGTGTCAGCCAGCTCTGGCAATAGAATGTTTTACCGAGTTGCGCGCCTGGCTGGGTCAGCGTACGTCTAATCAGTCAGTTGAGGTGGTGTTGCATGGCAGATGAATGGAAGGCGTCGGCCGCGGCTGATGATGAGGGGAAAAGCTGGAAGCTACTGGAGAAAACCCTGTTGGCTGGTGTGCAGGAGCAGCGTCGGGCTCGGCGTTGGGGGATTTTCTTCAAGTCACTGACCTTTATTTATATCTTTGCGGCGCTGGCGCTGTTCTCGCCAATGCTGGCGTTGAAGAAGGGGGCAACTACCGGTAGCCATACCGCGATGATTGAAGTGCGCGGGATGATTGCGGATCAAGAGTCGGCCAGTGCTGACAATATTGTCAGCAGTCTGCGTGCGGCGTTTGAGGATGCCAATACCAAGGGTGTGGTTCTGCGTATTAATAGCCCGGGCGGTAGTCCGGTGCAGTCGGGTTATATCTATGACGAGATTCGCCGTCTACGGGGTGAGTATCCGGCGATCAAGTTGTATGCGGTGATCACTGATCTCGGCGCTTCGGGCGCTTATTACATCGCCAGTGCAGCCGATGAGATTTATGCCGATAAGGCCAGCTTGGTGGGTTCTATCGGTGTGACTGCGGCCACCTTTGGTTTTGTTGGGGTGATGGAGAAGCTGGGGGTTGATCGTCGGGTCTATACCTCCGGCGAGCATAAGGCCTTTCTTGATCCGTTCCAGCCGCAGAAAGCCGAAGAAACCAAATTCTGGCAGAGTGTACTAGAAACCACGCATCGCCAGTTTATCGCCAGCGTTAAGCAGGGGCGTGGCGAGCGCTTGAAGGATGATGAGCATCCAGAGCTGTTCTCTGGTCTGGTTTGGTCAGGCGAGCAGGCGCTGCAGTTGGGCTTGGTCGATGCGCTGGGTAATACCAGTTATGTGGCGCGTGAAGTGATCGGCGAGAAAGAAATCGTCGATTTCACGGTGCAGGAATCGCCTTTGGATCGCTTCACGAAAACCCTGGGTGCCAGCATTGCTGAGCGTATTGCCCTGTGGATGGGGTTCCAGGGACCAGCGCTGCGTTAATCTGTGATGCTGTTGCAAAAGCCCGATCACTTGATCGGGCTTTTGCGTTAAGGGATCTCGATGCCGCTGGCGTGCAGCATGTCCACCAGGCGAATCAGGGGAAGGCCGATCAGGCTGTTGCTGTCGCTGCCTTCTGTGCTGCGAAACAGGCTGATGCCCAAGCCTTCTGCCTTGAAGCTGCCAGCGCAGTCGAAGGGTTGTTCGGCTGTCAGGTAGCGCATGATTTGCGCTTCGCTGAGTGGGCGGAAATGTACGGTGAACGGTATGCAGTCGGTTTGCTGTTGCCCGGTGGCGCTGTTGAGGAGCGTGAGTCCGGTCAGGAAGGTCACGCTGTTGCCGCTGGCGGCCAGCAACTGTTCGCGAGCGCGCTCCAGGGTGTGGGGTTTGCCGAGGATCTGCGCGCCAAGTACTGCGACCTGGTCCGAGCCGATGATCAAGTGCTGAGGGTGAGTTGCGCTCAATGCTTGGGCTTTTTCCTGGGATAGCCGGCGAACTAAGGTTTCTGCGTCCTCGTCGGCGTGTCTTGACTCGTCGATACTCGGGGCGCTCCAGGTGAACGGTAGGCGCAGGCGGGTGAGGAGTTCACGTCGGTAGGGTGAGCTTGAGGCGAGCACCAAAGGCAGCACGGTGATTTCCTTTGTAGGGGTTGTCCGGGGTGGTGGATTCTATCCGCCACCTCAAATGCTGGACAGGCCGAATATCCTTTGACAGGGCTGGGTTGCATCCCTAGAATGCGCCGCCTATGTCAAATGACCCGATTCCACCTCACGTTGATCCGCGCAAATTGGCCGATCGCAGCGCTACCCTTGAGGGTAAGCTGCAACTTGCAGATTTGCAGCGTCTCTGCGGCCCGCTTGCCGATAACCAAGGCATGGTGCGTACGAAGTTCTCTTTCGAGCGCGACGAGCGCAACGCTGTAGTTTTTCACAGCGAGCTCGAGGTTGAAGTCAAGATGGTTTGCCAGCGTTGTCTGGAGCTGGTCACTTTGCCGATCTACAGTGAGTGTGATTATGCTGTGGTGAAGGTGGGTGGAAATACCCAGTCAGTGCCGCAGGGCTATGACGTGATTGAGTTGGATGAAGACCCATTGGATCTGCTGGCGCTGGTTGAGGAGGAGCTTCTGCTTGCCTTGCCCATTGTCCCGGCTCATGACCCTAAAGATTGCCAGCAGCCGGCCGGCCTCGAAGAGCCCGAGTCGAGCGAGGACGAGGTAACGCGGTCCAACCCGTTCAGTGTATTGGCGCAGTTAAAGCGTGACCCAAACGTTTAGGAGTTAATTAGTTATGGCTGTTCAGCAGAACAAAAAATCCCGTTCCGCCCGTGACATGCGTCGTTCGCACGATGCTCTCACTGCAAGCACCTTGTCGGTTGAGAAAACCACCGGTGAAATGCACCTGCGTCACCACGTATCGCCAGAAGGCGTTTACCGTGGTCGTAAAGTGATCGATAAGGGCGCTGACGAGTAAATCTTGTCCGCTTCGATCATCGCGATTGATGCAATGGGTGGGGACTTCGGTCCCCACTGCATTGTTCCAGCCAGTATCTCCTGCTT
>JAWWDH010000347.1:0-3959 GCA_033720015.1 Pseudomonas sp. | reverse complement strand
CGGTTTAAGGCATACTCAGCGCGACCCTACAGCCCGGATTTCTACATGCTGCGCCTTTCCCTCCTGGCTCCTCTGAGCCTTGCCCTACTGCTTGCCGCCTGTGGTGATGGCGAACCGTTGTTACCGGCCGATGCCGTGCTGCCCGATGGCGGGCGTTACCGTGGCGAGGTGATCGACGGCCTGCTGCAAGGACCGGGACGCCTGGATTACAGCGACGGTAGCTATTACCAGGGGCAGTTTAAAGATGGCCAGTTCAACGGCCCCGGTGAATGGCGTAGCGCGCAGGGCGAGCGCTATAGCGGCGAATTTCAAGGCGGCACCTTTCATGGCCAAGGCAGCCTCAGCTACAACGACGGCAGCCGCTACGAGGGTGGCTTTGCCAACGGCACGCCCAGCGGCGAGGGTCATCTCAAAAGCAGTGAACTGGACTACCGCGGTGAATTCAGCAAAGGTCAATTCAGCGGCCTGGGCAAGCTGCAGTGGAGCAACGGCGCGAGCTTCCAGGGGCAGTTCCGCAAAGGAGAACCTAATGGCCAGGGCGTACTGAGCGACGCCGAAGGCAATGAGTTCGTCGGCACCTTCAACAACAGCCAACTCAACGGCCTGGGCAGTTTCAAAAACCTCAGCGGCGACCTCTACAGCGGGCAGTTCCGTGACCAGCAGTTTCACGGCAAAGGCCGCTATCAAAGCGCAGACGGCGACGTTTGGAGTGGCCACTTCAGTGACGGCAGCCTGACCGGCAAGGGCCAATTCAAGGCCATCGACGGCAGCCATTACGCCGGCCAGTTCCGCGACTGGCGCTACCACGGCGAAGGGCGCTTGAGCCTGGCCGATGGCAGCGTTTACCAGGGCCACTTTGCCTACGGCCAATACCACGGTAACGGCCGCCTGACCCTGGCCGACGGTAACCAGCAGAGCGGCACTTGGCGGCAGGGCCGACTGATCCGCGACGCCAAGGGTCAGACCGTCGCCGACACCCTGGCCGTCGGTTTGCTTGAGCAAGGCCGACTGCTCGATGCGGCCATCGCCCAGCTACCGGCTTCGACCCCAGCCATCGAGTTGTACGCACTGACCCTGGCCGGCGACGGCAAACAAAGCGTATTCATGCGTGAAGCCGACTATGTCGCCGATCTGCTGCAGGAGCGCTTCGCTGCTCACGGCCGGATTACCCTGGTCAACCACCGCGACCACCTCGCGGATCGGCCACTGGCCACCAGTGCCAGCCTGGGCCGCACGCTGCAAGCCCTGGCCGAGCGCAGCGGCCAGGAAGATTTGATCTTTATCTACCTGACCAGCCATGGTTCGGCCCAGCACGCGCTGAACCTCGACCAGCCGCGCCTGCAACTCGATGACCTGCCCGCCAGCGAACTGGCCAGCCTGCTTGCACCGCTGAAAGATCGTTACAAGGTGCTGGTGATCTCGGCCTGTTACTCCGGCGGTTTTATCCCCAAGGTGCAGGACGAGAAAACCCTGGTGATCACCGCCGCACGGGCCGACCGGGTGTCTTTCGGCTGCTCGGAGGAAAACGACTTCACCTACTTCGGCCGCGCCTTGTTCGCCGAAGCCCTGCAACAGACCGATGACCTGCAACGCGCCTTCACACTGGCCCAGGCCAGCGTCGCCGCGCGCGAAAAGGCCGATGGTTTCGAGGCGTCTGAACCGCAAATCTGGCCAGCCAAGGCGGTACTCGCACAGTGGCGCAGGTGGCGCGAGCAGCAGGCCGAGCTCGCCCGCAACACACCACGTGAGGCCCACTCTGCAGCCACCCCATAACCGTTATGCTCAGCCTGCCAGCGCCGGCGTGCGAACAGCCAACAGCCTGTTAAGCTGATTGATATCAGCGGAGAACCCCACGTTATGTATTTGACGCCCCAGCACATCCTCCTCGCCGGAGCCACCGGCCTGATCGGCGAACACCTGCTGGACCGCCTGCTGAACGAACCCACGGTGGCCCGCGTGCTGGCCCCCAGCCGCCGCCCGCTGGCCGCGCACGCGCACCTGGAAAACCCTCAGGGCGAACTGCTCAGCCTGTTGCCGCAACTCGACGGCAAAGTCGACACCGCCTTCTGCTGCCTGGGCACCACGATTAAACAGGCCGGCTCGCCGGAGGCCTTTCGCGCCGTCGATCACGACCTGGTGATCGCCTTCGCCGAACGCGCCCGGGCGCTCGGTGCGCGTCACCTGCTGGTGATCAGCGCCCTCGGCGCGGACGCCAGCTCATCGGTGTTCTACAACAAGGTCAAAGGCGAAATGGAACAGGCCCTGCGCGCGCAGGATTGGCCGCAGCTGACCATCGTCCGCCCGTCGCTGCTGCTCGGCGCACGCCAGGAGTTCCGCCTCGGCGAGCGCCTTGCCGCGCCATTTATGCGCTGGCTGCCGGGTAAATACCGTGGCATCGAGGCCACCGTACTGGCGCGCGCCCTGTGGCGCCTGGCACTGGAAGAAGATGCCGGCACCCGCGTGATTGAATCTGACCAACTGCGCCGCCTCGGCCGCTAACAGAAGACCCACCTATGAGCACCACGCCCCACGACTTAATCAGCGCCCTGAGCAACGCCGACATGCTGGAGATCGATGACCTGCATGCCTGGCAATTCCAACTCGACGACGAACTGCTTGCGCAGCACCGCGCGGGCACTCAGCCCAACAGTGACGCACCACTGCTGAGCATCGAGTGCATGGATGGCCGCGCCCTGCGTAAATGGCACTTCAGCCTGACCCAGGTGGTGGCCGCGCGCTTCGATGGTGAAGCCGACGCCTGGAGCATCAGTGGCAATGCCGGCGCTCACCTGATCAAGTGTTTTGCCGCTATCAGTGGTGACAACCACGACCAGCCGGACGAAGCCAGCAACGACGCAGACTAAGCAGCAGACAAGGAACGCAGCATGGGCCTGTACGACCGCTACTTACTGCCGCACCTGATCGACTATGCCTGTGGCATGGGCGAGGTGATGAAAGCCCGCTCGCAACTGGTGCCCCAGGCCTACGGCCGGGTGCTGGAAATAGGCATTGGCAGCGGCCTCAACCTGGGCTTCTACGATGCGAGCAAGGTCAGTGCGATCGTCGGTGTCGACCCCAGCGCCAACATGCAGAAACTGGCCAAGCAACGCGCCGAGGCGATCAGCATTCCAGTAGAGATGATCGCCCTCGAACTGGGGCAAATCCAGGCGGACGACGCCAGCTTCGACTCCATCGTCTGCACCTTCACCCTGTGCACCATTCCCGATGCGCTTGCCGCCCTGCGCGAGATGCGCCGCGTGCTCAAGCCCGGCGGCCGCTTGTTGTTCTGTGAGCATGGCCTGGCGCCCGAGCTGCCGGTAGTACGCTGGCAGAACCGGCTGACGCCGATGTGGAAGCCGTTTACCGGTGGCTGCCACCTCAACCGCGATATCGCCGCGCTGATCAAAGCCGGCGGCTTTGAGATCGGCGAGCTGAGCAATCGCTACCTCAAGGGCCCCAAACCGATGACCTACATCTACCAGGGCTGGGCCAACTAAGCGCTCAGTGACGATTAGCGGGCGGGGAGCTGACGGGCCTGATCAAGGCTGTTTGCCGCGCAACTGCAAGGCGTCCACCAGCCCCGCCGCAATCGCCATTCCCACCAGGTCAGCGAGGGTTTCGGCCTGCATGCGCTTCATCACCCGCGAGCGGTAGAGGTCGATGGTTTTGACGCTGATGTCCAGCTGCTCAGCCATCTCGCGGTTGGTGTAACCGCGCACCAGCGGCAGCAGCACATCGCGTTCACGTGGGGTCAGGCTGGCCAGACGCGCCTCTACCGCCTGCAAGCGTGGGTCCGCCTGTGCCGTCGCGGGCGCATGGCTCAAGGCCTGTTGCACGCTGTCGAGCAGCAGCTGCTCGTTGTAGGGCTTTTCGATAAAGTCCACGGCGCCGGCACGGAAGGCGCGCACCACGATGGGCACATCCGCATGCCCGCTGACGAAGATCACTGGCATTTCAAT
>JAWWDH010000346.1:0-3959 GCA_033720015.1 Pseudomonas sp. | reverse complement strand
CGACGCTGCGAGCGAAGCAGCAGATGACGTCAAGGTGATCAAGGATTCAGTCGGCAACGTGCTGCAAGATGGCGACACCGTCAGCGTGATCAAGGACCTGAAAGTCAAAGGCTCCTCACTGGTGGTCAAGGTTGGCACCAAGGTCAAAGGCATCCGCCTGTGCGACGGCGATCACGACATCGACTGCAAAATCGATGGCATCGGCGCGATGAAACTGAAATCCGAGTTCGTGCGCAAAGTCTGATTTTCAGACCTGCAACTGCCAAAAGCCCCGGCCTGCAAGCCGGGGCTTTTCTATGGCGGGCATTCCTGCGGCATACTCCGTGCAGCCCCGCGCGCCCTTGACTAGCCTCACGTGCGAGCATGCCGCGCGACGAGCGCCCAAGCCTGGAGGACCTCATGCGTAATGCTGCGTTGTGCCTGTTGCTGCTGATGCCCTGCGCGCTACAGGCCGAATACTGGAAAGTAGCAGGCGACGAACAGTTCGCGCCCTACAGCTTTGTCACCCTTGAGGATGCGCAACCGCGCGGGCTGGATGTTGAGCTGGTACAGGCGGTGCTGCAGGCCGCTAACATCAGCTACAACCTGCGCCTGTATCCCTGGGAGCGGGTCAAGCGCATGCTCGAGCGCAAGGACGTGGCCATGGCATTTCAGTTCGCCGGCACCCCCGAGCGCATGCAGCAATATGAGTTGGTCGGGCCAATCCGCACCGGTTCCACGGTGTTTATGACCTCGAACCGAACCAACCTCACTGACTGGAGCGAGCTCGACGACCTGTCGCCCTACATCATTGGTCAGGTGCGCGGTTACGCCTACCAGTCGGACTTCGACAAGGCCGACCTGCGCCGCGATACCAGCGCGCAGAATCCACGGCAATTGGTGGCGATGCTGCTGGCCGGGCGCATTAATCTGATAGTCGGTGATCGCGTACAGCTGATGTACTTCGTGCGCGAGCAGCATGCCGAGCACAGCGTGCGCATCCTCAGCACACCGCTGGCGGAAATGCCGCGCTACGTGGCCTTCACCAAAGGCGATCACAGCCGTGTCGAGCAGTTCGCAGCAGCACTGGAGCGCTTAAGAGACGCTGGCACACTGGACACCATCTACCAACGCTGGCAGTAGCCTGCCCGCCCAATAACCTCCGGAGTTTTCATGCGCGGCCTGACCCTCACCCTGCTATCGACCACACTGTTGCTGAGCGCCTGTGGCCTCGGCGAAACCGCCGCCACTGCCAGCCTGCAAGCCGAACAAGCGGCGCAACTGCAGCAGCAGACCGAGCAACTCAAACAACAAATCGAAGCGGCCAACGCGCAGAGCCAGAAGCGCTTGGAAGAGTCTTACTGAGCAAGCGCAGAAGTAGTGCTAGAGCCTGCTTACTGCACCGGCAGGAAGTTCATAAACAACAGCCCCTGGGCATAACTCACGCCCATGCGCCGGTAGCGCTCATCCAGCACATCGGTGAGCAGATCCAGACGAGCCACTATCTTGCCGAACTCCACCGCGTAACTGAGGTTGCGCCCCTCGGCAGAAATCTCGTTGGACAGCAGCCAAGGCTTACCGCCGGCATCCGTGCGCTGCGCGAGCATCCAGCTGGCCTTTTCCACATTACGCGCGGCGTTGTGAATGAACTGCGGGTCCAGCGTGTCGCTGAGGTAATACTCGGTGCGTCCGCCATGGGCGGTAATCAGCATGCTCGCCAGTGAATAGATAAACGCCCCGACACGGTCGCCCTGGTACTCGGCGCTCAAGGCATAGCTGAGAGCAGCGACATCAGTGCGGCCACCCAGTTGCGGCAGTGGCTGGTCCAGCTCAATGGCGCGGTGCACGCCACGCTTCACCGCCTGCACATCGGCCAGGCCGGTTTTGCGCCACTCACGCGGGTTGCGCAGGTACAGCTTGTCCATCAAACGGTAGAGGCTGTTGAGGTTGTTGCGCATGCCCAGGGTCGCCATGCGGTCGGCGTGGCTCTGGAAGAACTCAGAGGGTTTGATCGGGCTTTGGTTACTGATGATGGTCTGATGGTCTTGGCGCGTGGAGCAACCACTCAGGGTCAGCCAGCTCAATAGCAGCAGTCCAGCCACCCACCTGCCCCGCCTCACCATCCCCAAAATGGGCATGGCATGGGCGCGTTTTGCCAACCTTGGTAAACGCTGCACAGTACTCATCAGTGGAGGTCGTCCGCTGCGGTGTGATGGGGTAACTCTAGCAACAAAATCCAGATTGATCAGCTTTTCTGCCCAAAGGCATGACTTACAGCACAATCAAACACCTAGCGACACAAGCTCAGGTTGCGTGCTAACAGCCGCTGTCAGGCATAAAATCTTGCCGGCAGATGCGCAGTGCAGCGCTAAAAGCCCCGTTGCAGAGCGTGTAAACCGGTATGATCCGCAGCTTTTTTGCTGTCGAGTTACCCATGCCCCGCCTGTTTGCCCTGTTCTGCCTGCTAGTTGCTCTGCCCACCTTCGCCGACGCACCCAAAACCTTCAGCGCCGCCAAGAAAATTGCCTGGAAGCTCTACGCCGAACGACCCAACACCTTTTATTGCCACTGCGCGTACAACGGCAACCGGGTCGACCTCAACAGCTGCGGCTACAGCCCGCGCAAACAGCTGCGCCGTGCCCAGCGCGTGGAGTGGGAACACGTGGTGCCGGCCTGGGTGATTGGCCATCAGCGCCAGTGCTGGCAGAACGGCGGGCGTAAAAACTGCGCACGCAACGACACCACCTTCAAAGCCGCCGAAGCCGACCTGCACAACCTCGTACCGAGCGTGGGCGAAGTGAATGGCGACCGTTCCAACTACGCCCTCGGCATGCTCAGTGACAAACCCCAGCAGTACGGCGCCTGCCCCATGGTGGTCAACTTCAAGGCCAAGACCGCCATGCCGCCCGTCCATGCCCGTGGCGCGGCGGCACGCATCTACCTGTACATGGCTGATCACTACAAACTGCGCCTGTCGAAACTAGACCGACGCACTTACGAAGCCTGGAACCGTCAGTACCCCATCAGCGAATGGGAGCGCTGGCGTAACCAGCAGGTAGGCTGCGTGATGGGCTACGGCAACCCTTATGTCGACTCCATTGACGCCAGCAGTTGCACCCCACAACGTCGCGCCGGCAACCCGCAACGCAACAGCGGCTAGGCCCCAGCGCGTGCGTGCCGAGCACCTGTGGCGACGCGATTGCCGCTAAACTTAAGCCACCCCAGCCAGCCCGAGTCGTTTTCTATGCCCAACACCGTCACCCCGAGCGCCGCCCACGCCATCGCCGAAACCCGCGCCTGGGTCGACCGCGCCGTGATTGGCCTGAACCTCTGCCCGTTCGCCAAGGCCGTGCAAGTCAAAGGGCAAGTGCGTTATGTGGTGTGCGCCAGCGCCGAGCCGGCAGACCTGCTCAGCGCCTTGATCGACGAACTGCACGCACTGGCTAACGTCGAGCCGAGCGAAACCGACACCACGCTGCTGATCCACCCGGCTGCGCTCACCGACTTTCTCGACTTCAACGACTTTCTCGCCGTAGTCGACAACACCGTCGACGACCTCGGCTACAGCGGCATTCTGCAAGTGGCCAGCTTCCACCCGCAGTTCCAGTTTGCCGACTCCCACGTCAACGATGTCAGCAACGCCACCAACCGTGCGCCCTACCCAACCCTGCATATCCTCCGTGAAGCCAGCATCGACCGCGCCGTCGCGGCCTTCCCCGAGCCCGAGGCGATCTTCGACGCCAACATCGACACCCTGAAACAACTCGGCAGCGACGGCTGGGCCGCCCTGCAGGCGCAGTGCCGCGAGGATGCGCAAAACAGCTAAATCACCAGCCGCCAGCCTGCTAAAACCAATGCGTAAACGCGACACGTAGCCACGTTTACACAGGCTTTACACTGGCGCCTGCAATGCCAGCCACACAGCAGTGTCGAAACAACATGCCGGGAAATCCGGTTTGCAGAGGAGTTTCGACCATGCT
>JAWWDH010000345.1:0-3961 GCA_033720015.1 Pseudomonas sp. | reverse complement strand
GGTTGTGCTTATGGGGCAGGGTTGGGCTGAGCCGTATGAATGGCCTCAATGCCGGCCAGTACTTCTGCTGAGAGTTTTACTTCGCTGCTGGCGAGGTTGCTGTCCAGTTGCTCCAGGCTGGTGGCACCGATGATGTTGCTGGTAACGAACGGCTGTGCGGTCACAAAAGCCAGGGCCATTTGTGCGGGGTCCAGGCCATATTCGTGTGCCAGGGCAACGTAGCGGGCGCAGGCCGCTTCCGTCTCTGGATTGGTGTAGCGGGTAAAGCGGCTGAACAGGCTGATGCGTGCGTTGGCCGGGCGTGCGCCGTTTGCGTATTTGCCGCTGAGCATGCCAAAGGCCAGTGGTGAATAGGCCAGCAGGCCGCATTGCTCGTGAATGGCGATTTCGGCGAGGCCTACCTCGAAACTGCGATTGAGCAGGTTGTAGGGATTCTGGATTGAAACGCTGCGTGGCCAGCCGCGCTCTTCAGCCAGCTGCAAGAATTTCATGGTGCCCCAGGGTGTTTCGTTGGACAGGCCGATATGGCGGATTTTACCAGCCTTGACCTGCTCATCGAGGGCTTCGAGGGTTTCTTCCAGTGGGGTGAACTCGCTGTCCTGGTGGCGGTAGCCGAGCTGACCGAAGTAGTTGGTCGGGCGCTCTGGCCAGTGCAGCTGATACAGGTCGATCCAGTCGGTTTGCAAACGCTTGAGGCTGGCATCCAAGGCAGCGACGATGTGCGCACGGTTGTGTTTGAGCTGGCCGTCGCGGATATGACTGATGCTGTTGCCGGGGCCGGCTATCTTGCTCGCCAGTACCCAGTCAGCACGATCGCCGCGCTGCTTGAAGTAGTCACCAATGATCTGCTCGGTCTTGCTGTAGGTTTCAGCGCGTGGCGGTACCGGATACATCTCGGCGGTATCGATAAAATTTATTCCGTAGGCCTTGGCGCGTTCAATCTGGGCGAAGCCCTCGCTGGCGCTGTTCTGTTCGCCCCAGGTCATGGTGCCGAGGCACAGGCTGCTGACCTTGATGTCGGTGCGGCCGAGTTGACGGTAATCCATTGCAAGCTCCTTGAGAAAACGGGTTGGCTGATTTGGGTTGATATTTTCCGCGCAATCTGCATAATTGCGCACCTCTTTCTGCAGTGGAAGTGATGCGCCGCTTGCCGAAGAATCTTGCCGTATTACGGACGCGCTGACCCGAGCCCCCGATAGCGCCTGTTTTCGGCTGCCTTTGACCTTGTCAAAGTACGCACTATTCAGTAAGATCCGCCGTCTTATTTATCAGGGCGGCCCCTGAGGCTATAAAGAATGAAAACTTTTACTGCTAAACCGGAAACAGTTAAGCGCGACTGGTTCGTCGTCGACGCTGCTGGTCAGACCCTGGGTCGTCTGGCCACCGAAATCGCGAGCCGTCTACGTGGCAAGCACAAGCCTGAATACACTCCGCACGTTGATACCGGCGACTACATCGTCGTAATCAATGCTGAGCAGATTCGTGTTACTGGTGCCAAGACCACTGACAAGATGTACTACTCCCACTCCGGTTTCCCGGGCGGCATCAAGTCGATCAACTTCGAGAAGTTGATCGCTAAAGCCCCTGAGCGCGTGATCGAGACCGCGGTTAAAGGCATGCTGCCTAAGAACCCGCTGGGTCGCGACATGTATCGTAAGCTGAAGGTTTATGCGGGCGCTGCTCACCCCCATACTGCTCAGCAGCCCCAAGAACTGAAGTTTTAACGGAATAGTTCATTATGTCGGCGACTCAAAATTACGGCACTGGCCGTCGCAAGACTGCAACCGCTCGCGTTTTTCTGCGTGCTGGTACTGGCAAAATCTCCATCAACAACCGTACTCTTGACGGTTTCTTCGGTCGCGAAACTGCCCGCATGGTAGTTCGTCAGCCGCTGGAATTGGTCGAGATGACCGAAAAGTTTGATGTGTTCATCACCGTTGTCGGTGGTGGTGTAAGTGGTCAAGCTGGCGCAATTCGCCACGGTATCACTCGTGCACTGATGGACTACGACGAGACTCTGCGTCCCGCTCTGCGTAAAGCAGGCTTCGTAACTCGCGATGCCCGTGAAGTTGAGCGTAAGAAGGTTGGTCTGCGTAAAGCGCGTAAGCGTCCGCAGTACTCCAAGCGTTAATTCGCTACCTGCGTTCAAAAAAACGCCCAGCTTCCTTTCGGAGCTGGGCGTTTTTTATGGGTGATTATTTGCTCTGCGGCATCATGCCGCATCCGCGAATAGCCTGATTTGTAAGGGCTTACGTCTGTGCTGTGCGGGTAATTACCTTGTCAGTAGAGGGGCTTTTCTTTACCATTTGGCAAATTTTTTGCGTGAATCGATTTTTACCTAGTATAGGCCTGACCAACAGGCCATAAAGCTGATGGGAGACGACTGAATGAGCAATGACGGCGTGAATGCAGGCCGGCGTCGCTTTCTGGTAGCGGCCACCTCTGTGGTGGGCGCTGCAGGAGCGGTGGGTGCCGCGGTCCCGTTCGTAGGGTCCTGGTTCCCAAGCGCCAAGGCTAAAGCTGCCGGAGCACCCGTTAAGGTGAACGTCAGCAAAATTGAGCCGGGCCAGCAGATGGTTGCTGAGTGGCGGGGGCAGCCGGTGTTTATCGTGCGCCGTACCGAGGAGATCCTCAGTAACTTGGCTAAACACGAAGGTCAGCTTGCTGATTTCGACTCCAAGGCGTCCGAGCAGCCGAGCTATGTTGATCCGAAAACCCGCTCGATCAAGCCAGAGCTGCTGTTGCTGGTAGGTTTGTGCACGCACCTGGGCTGTGCGCCGTCTTTCCGTCCGGAAGTCGCTCCTGCTGACCTCGGTGCTGAGTGGGTGGGTGGTTACTTCTGCCCGTGCCACGGTTCGCGCTACGACCTCGCTGGTCGCGTGTACAAGGGTCAGCCTGCGCCCTTGAACCTGCCGGTGCCGCCGCACACGTACGAGACGGATGACGTGATCATCATCGGTGTGGATCAGGAGCAAGCATGATGAGTAAATTCATGGAATGGGTTGATGCGCGCTTTCCCGCGACGAAAATGTGGGAAGACCATCTGTCCAAGTACTACGCACCAAAGAACTTCAACTTTTTCTACTTTTTCGGCTCCCTGGCACTGCTGGTGCTGGTTAACCAGATTGTTACCGGTGTCTGGCTGACCATGAGCTACACCCCGTCGGCTGAAGAGGCGTTTGCTTCGGTCGAATACATCATGCGTGATGTGGAGTACGGCTGGATTCTGCGTTACTTGCACTCCACTGGCGCTTCGGCGTTCTTCGTGGTGGTCTACCTGCACATGTTCCGCGGTCTGCTCTACGGCTCCTACCAGAAGCCGCGTGAGCTGGTGTGGATTTTCGGCATGTTGATCTATCTGATGCTGATGGCTGAAGCCTTTATGGGCTATCTGCTGCCATGGGGGCAAATGTCCTACTGGGGCGCTCAGGTGATCATCTCGCTTTTCGGTGCTATTCCGGTGATCGGTGCGGACCTGACACAGTGGATCCGTGGTGACTACCTGATCTCGGGTATTACCCTGAACCGCTTCTTCGCCTTGCACGTTGTGGCGCTGCCCATCGTGATTCTGGGGCTGGTGGTGCTGCACATTCTGGCGCTGCACGAAGTCGGTTCGAACAACCCGGACGGCGTCGACATCAAGAAGAAAAAGGACGAGAACGGCATTCCGCTCGACGGCATCGCCTTCCATCCTTACTACACCGTGAAAGATATCGTCGGTGTCGTGGTGTTCCTGTTTATCTTCTGCTTCGTGATCTTCTTCTTCCCGGAAATGGGTGGTTATTTCCTCGAGAAGCCGAACTTTGAAGCGGCCAACCCGTTTAAGACGCCTGAACACATCGCTCCGGTTTGGTACTTCACGCCGTTCTACGCGATCCTGCGTGCTGTTCCGTCTATTGCTGGCTCTGCTTTCCCGGGTGTACTGGCAATGGGTGCGGCGATTGCAATTCTGTTTGTTCTG
>JAWWDH010000344.1:0-3964 GCA_033720015.1 Pseudomonas sp. | reverse complement strand
GCTCATACGCTTCAATGTCCTGAGTGACGATGCGCAGCAGGAAGTCCACTGAGCCCATCAACACATAACACTCCAGCACTTCAGGAAACTCGCGCATGGCCTCGGCGAACTCGGTGAGATTGGAGCGGCCGTGGGCATTGAGTTTGACCTCGGCGAAAATCTGCGTGTTCAGGCCGATTTTCTTGCGATCGAGCAGGATCACCTGGCGGCGAATCACTCCCTCTTCCTTCAAACGCTGAATCCGCCGCCAGCAGGGGGACTGCGACAAACCGACCTGTTCGGCAATCTCGGCACTGGAAAGCGATGAGTCTTCCTGCAGCAAGGTCAGAATCCGCCGGTCATAGGCGTCCAAGGTGCTTAGCATAGAAAAACCTCACTTATTAATAACTGCGAATAAATAATCTAAATAAATAGCCTATGGCTCGATCATAGAATAAAAATATCCCTAGGGGTTTGTAATAATTTTCCACATTATTTGTGGAGAACGACCATGGCCAACCTCGAAGCCTTCAGCCGACCCTTAGTCGACTTCAACCACCTTGCTGGCGAACCATCGAGGGCCGATGTCTGGGCCGCCAATGCGGCACACACACACGTGCAGTACCGCATCCGGGCCGAGGCTGAGCCGGACATCCTCTGCCGACTGTTCAGCTATTTCGCGCAACAGTTGATGACGCCTCAGCAAGTCAACGTCCAGCAGTCCCAGGAGCAGTTACTGATCGAAGTGCAGCAAGCCGATATCAGCTGGCACCGGGCCGAAGTCATCGCTCAGAAGATGCGTTCACTGGTCAGCGTGTTCGCGGTCGAACTCGAGCGGTGCGACAAGGCGGGCAGCTCGCCCACAGCATGCCCTCAGCAGCTGCCCGTGGTAGTCGACATGCAAGCTCATCGTGCTTTAGACGGGTGTTGATCTACATCGCTCTGTTAGGCAGTCAGCCTTGGCCGCTGTGGGTCCACAGCGGCCAATCGCAGAAGTCGGTGGGCGAGTGAGTGTTGCCCACCGTACAGAGCTCTCACTCCGAGCAGGGGGAAGCTCGCGCAGCGTTTTCCTCTAATTTCCTTTCAGGCTGGTTTGCTCTACAGCTGCCCCATTTACTGGTAGGCGCCGGCCGCGTAGGTCAGCTCATAGCTGTGGCTGTAAATTTCCAGGATGTTGCCGAACGGGTCTTCCATATAGACCATGCGGAACGGCTTCTCGCCAGGGAAGTACTCGCGCACCGGCATGCGCTGTTTGCCGCCGGCGGCGACTACTTTGGCGGCCAGGCCTTCGACGTCCGGATCCTGCACGCAGAAGTGGAATATTCCGGTCTTCCAGTATTCGAAATTGTTTTCCGGCTTTACTGCATTGCGAAATTGAAAAATTTCCACGCCGATGCGGTCACCGGTGGACAGGTGGGCGATGCGAAACGACCCCCAGCCGGCGCCAAATACGTCGGTACACATGACGCCGATGGCTGAGTCGTCTTCGCTGATGGTAGTCGGGGGCATGATCAGGTACCAGCCCATGACGTCGGTGTAAAACTTTACGGCAGCGTCCAGATCGGTGACCGACAGGCCGATGTGGGAAAAACTGCGTGGATAGACAGGGGACATAACCAATACCTTGTGTTGAGTGGGTAGTGGTCAGTCTAGGAGTGCTAATTCATAATAAAAATAACCATAAGGTTATAGTTTCAATAAGAGATCGTTATGCTTAATCCGCAATGGCTGCGTACTTTTATGACGCTCGCCGAGCAGGGGAACTTCACTCGCAGCGCCGAGCATCTGGACCTGACTCAAGCGGCGGTCAGCCAGCACGTGCAGCGGCTGGAGGAGCGTCTAGGCCTGCTGTTAATACGCCGCCCGCGTCAGCTCGAACTCACCCCTGCCGGGCACGCTTTGCTCGAGTACTGCGCAGAGGTCAATGCGGCCGACCAACGCTTGCAGCAGCGTCTGTCAGAGCGCGGCGCAGAGCGTGGTGAGATAGGCTTGATCTGCCCCGGCAGCATTGGCTTGGCCCTCTATCCACTGCTGCTGGAGTTACAGCAAACACACCCGGGCCTGAGCATTCGACAGCGTTTCGCCCCGGATCATGAGGTTCTTGATGCGGTGTTGCACAACAGATTTGAACTTGGCCTGGTGACGCTCAAGCCGGACGATCCGCGTTTAAGCGTAAGTCGCTTTGCCGAGGAACCATTGGAACTGGTGGTGCCGGCCGGTGAGAACGTTCAGGGTTGGGCTGATCTAGAGCGCCTGGGTTTTATTGATCATCCAGATGGCCAGGCCATGGCAGGTCGGCTACTTAGCCGCTATTACCCTGGTGCGCCGGGTGTCGGCGACCTCCCTTGCCATGGTTTCACCAACCAAATCGGTCTAATTCTTGAGCCTGTGTCCCGCGGCCTAGGCTTTACCGTATTGCCGCGCTATGCGCGTCTGGCTTTTTCACGGCCGCAATCCATTAAGGTCATTGAAGGGGCGCGGCCGGTAGTCGATACCCTTTGGCTGTTGCACCGAGCTGAGTGGCCGCTATCGGCCCGGGCTGATTTGCTTATCCAGCGAGTTCAGCCGCATTTCTGCTCCGTTGGCCGCTGATGTGCCTTTGCCCAGCGTCTCAAATATCCCGAAACAGGTCGTGGGCGTTGAGTAGGCTGTAGGCGATTTCTGGGCGTTTTTCCAGGGCGCGGCGGATGGCTGTGGGGATGGCTTGGCGGGTTTTACGGCACAGTCCGGGAAGCGCATCGATCTCGATAGCCATGCCGCGCATGCTGCGCACTTCATTGAAGCCGGGGGCGACGGCGACGCGTAGGCCCAGTTGCTCATAGATGCGTTGCTGCATCCGTTCCAGGTCGGCCAGGCTCTCAAGGTTTTCCAGGCGCTCTAGCAGGCGCTTTTCCTCGGCGCGGGTAAGCAGCAAGATGCGCGCGTCGCTGTCGGCGTTTTGCAACAACGCCTCACGCCCGCAGTCGCAGGCACCGGGAGGGCAGGGTTGGCGTAATGCTGGTGTGGGCGTCATGGGGTTCGATCATAGCCATCTCTTGTGGCTTTTGCCCATAGGGCCACGTTGCGCTGCTGGGGGCAGGCAAAGGTTTTAGACCGGTATGTTGGCTGAGCAATGGGGCCGTTAAACGGCCCCGGTTGCCTGATCAAGCGGTGGCGAAGCGCTCGTTGAGGTAGGCAATGATCGCCTTGGACTCATACAGCCAGATGCTCTGGCCGTTTTCTTCGATGCGCAGGCACGGCACCTTGATCTTGCCGCCTTGCTGCTCCAGATCGCTGCGTGCCTGGGCGTCGTTTTTTGCATCGCGCAGGGCCACCGGCACGTTCAGTTTGTGCAAGGTGCGGCGCGTTTTCACGCAGAACGGGCAGGCGTGGAATTGGTACAGCGCCAGGTTGCTGGCGCTTTGTGCGACGGCGGCCTGGGCTTCAGGTGTGCGCTTGAACTTGGCCGGACGGCTGATCCAGTCGAGGAAGATGATCAGCTGGCCGAGGCCGATGCGCAGTGCCTTGATAATCATGCTGAGGTAAACCTTGGGTCGATAAACACGGGCGCGCAGCTTACCCGAGTTTGTCGACGCTGGCCTGCACCTGAGCTGAACGGCATAATTCGCCATCTTGGTGCGCGCCAAACCAGAGTGTGCACAGGCAACCCCGCGAGTGCGTGATGAAACCCGACGATCTGCTGTTGCTGGTAACCCGCGAAATGCCCTTCGGCAAACACAAAGGCCGTTTGCTCGCCGATCTGCCGGGTAACTACCTCAACTGGTTCGCCCGCGAGGGTTTCCCTAAAAGTGAGATTGGTCGGCTGCTGGCGTTGATGCAGGAAATCGATCACAACGGATTGTCTGGCCTGCTAGACCCGCTGCGAACCAAGCCACGCGTGCCGTTCAAGGGCCAGTAAGCTGTTGCTCAGACAATAAAAAACCGGCGCTCGGCCGGTTTTTTATTGCGCAGGTGTTGCTCAGTTATTAACCAGACTGAGGAACTC
>JAWWDH010000343.1:0-3965 GCA_033720015.1 Pseudomonas sp. | reverse complement strand
CCCACGCAGTGCGTTGTGCTCTGAAGCGATATGCACACGAACCTTATCGCCCATGTTGAGGGCACTTTCAGCTTCCAGCTGCATGCCGGTGCTGGACAGATCGAGGCACAGTGCAGGGATTGCCTTACCGTCATGGTGCAAGGTGACAGGAGCCTCTAGCCGCATGCGGATGTAATCGCGTTTTTCACTGTAGTCACGATCATTTTGGCTCATGGGCGTTTTCCTCTTGTTGTGGGGGCTGTCCTGCAGCTCTTATAACCTTGGCTGATTTGAGGTGTAAAGGCGTGTTTCGACGACTGGCACACGCTTGAATCACATAACGGATGGGAGTACCGTCTGCGCCTTGAAGCTAGCTGAGTTCGCGCGTCTAGGCAGTTGCCCTGATGTATAAGCCAACCCATACCCGGCGCAGTTTGCCTGGATACCTCATGCACACAACCAGTGCCACGCTGCTGATAATCGACGACGACGACGTAGTGCGTGCGAGCCTCGCCGCCTACCTGGAAGACAGTGGTTTTCATGTGCTCCAGGCCGCCAATGGCTCACAGGGGCTGGAAGTCTTTCATGCCGAGTCCCCAGATTTAGTGATCTGCGATCTGCGCATGCCACAAGTCGACGGTCTTGAACTGATCCGCCGCATCAACGCCCTGCACGTGGAAACCCCGGTTATCGTGGTATCCGGCGCGGGTGTTATGAGTGATGCCGTTGAGGCCTTGCGCCTAGGGGCTGCTGATTACCTGATCAAGCCCCTGGCGGATCTCGCGGTGCTTGAACATTCAGTTCACCGGGCACTGGATCGTGCCCATTTGCGCCTGGAAAACCAGCGCTATCGTAACGAGCTGGAAACTGCCAACCGCGAACTGCAAGCCAGCTTGCACCTGTTGCAGGAAGACCAGAACGCCGGTCGCCAGGTGCAGATGAATATGCTGCCGGTCTCGCCCTGGCATGCTGATGGCCTGGACTTTGCGCACCAGATCATTCCTTCTTTGTATTTGTCTGGCGACTTTGTCGACTACTTTCGTGTCGACGACAGTCGTATCGCCTTCTACCTGGCGGATGTTTCCGGGCATGGCGCATCTTCAGCGTTTATCACGGTATTGCTGAAGTTTATGACCACCCGCTTGCTTTACGAGTCGCGCCGCGCTGGTAGCCTGACGCACGTCAAACCGTCCGAAGTGCTCGGTCATATCAATCGCGGTCTGATCGACTGTAAGTTGGGCAAGCATGTGACCATGCTCGGCGGTGTGATTGATCAGGCCAACAACCGCCTGACCTACAGCATTGGTGGGCATCTGCCGTTGCCGGTGCTGTACAGCGAAGGCCAGGCGCACTATCTGGAAGGCCGTGGTTTGCCGGTCGGGCTGTTTGTCGAGGCCGAATACAACGATTTGGAACTGGAGTTGCCCGAGACGTTCAGTTTGACGCTGCTCTCCGATGGCATCCTCGATCTGCTGCCGGGTGATACCTTGAAAGACAAGGAAACCCTTTTGCCGCAATTGATCAGTAGCGCAGGCGGCACCCTGGATGGCTTGCGCAAGGCTTTTGGGCTGGCCAATCTAGGGGATATGCCGGATGATATCGCCTTGCTGGTGTTAAGCAGGAACCTTGCATGAACCCTGGGATAAGCCCCGGTAGAATTCAGTTTGCCGAACAAGATGGCACCTTCATCCTGAAGTTTGTCGGTGAGGTGCGCCTGACCCTGTGTTCGGCTCTGGATTCGACCATTGAGAAGATTTTCACGGCACTGAATTTCTCAGCCATCGTGATTGATCTGACAGAAACCCGCAGTATCGATAGCACCACGCTTGGGCTGTTGGCCAAACTGTCGATTTTATCGCGGCAGAAGGTGGGGCTGTTGCCGACGGTGGTGACCACCCATGCTGATATCACCCGACTGTTGCAGTCGATGGGCTTTGATCAGGTGTTCAATATCGTCGACACGCCGCTGCCATGCCCGGAGTGTCTGGATGATCTGCCGTCGCAGGACCAATCTGAAGAGTTAGTGCGCGCCAAGGTGCTCGAAGCGCACCGCATTTTGATGAGCTTGAACGAGTCTAACCGCGAAGCGTTCCACGATTTGGTCAGCGCCCTCGAACATCACTGATGTTGGTAGGGTCAATAAACGGGGCGCTTATAGTGCCCCGTTTGCATTCAAGCCTGACGCGTCAGCAGTTTTTCCAGCTTCTCTTGGTCGCGGGCGAACAGGCGAATGCCTTCTGCCAGCTTTTCGGTGCCCATGGCGTCTTCGTTCATGGCCCAGCGGAATTGGCTTTCATTGAGGCTCTGCTTGGCTTCAGCGGTCTTTCCAGGGCTAAGCAAACGCGCCAGCGGCTGCTGGTCATCGGCCAGTTGCTGCAGTAGATCCGGGCTGATGGTCAGGCGGTCACAGCCGGCCAGTTGTTCAATTTGGCCGATATTGCGGAAGCTCGCGCCCATCACCACGGTCTGGTAGGCATTGGCTTTGTAGTAGTTGTAGATGCGCGTGACCGACTGTACGCCGGGGTCTTCGGCACCGACAAAGTCACGGCCTTCGGCCTTTTTATACCAATCGTAAATACGCCCGACGAAGGGGGAAATCAGAAACACCCCCGCATCCGCGCAGGCTTGGGCTTGGGCAAAGCTGAACAGCAGCGTCAGGTTGCACTGGATCCCGGCTTTCTCGAGATGCTCGGCGGCGCGGATACCTTCCCAGGTCGAGGCGATCTTGATCAGCACGCGTTCGCGGCCGATGCCGGCTTCTTCATACAGGCCAATCAAACGTTCGGCGCGGCGTAGTGTGGCTTGAGTGTCGAATGACAGGCGTGCATCCACTTCTGTGGAAATCCGCCCGGGAATGATCTTGAGGATTTCGCCACCCACCGCAACGCCAAAATGGTCGCAGGCCAGCCCCAGGTCACCTTGGCTAGCGCTGACTGCGTTTTTCAGCAGCTCGCTGTAGCCAGGCATCGCCGCGGCCTTGAGCAGTAGGGAAGGGTTGGTGGTGGCATCGACCGGCTTCAGCCGGGCGATGGCGTCGAGGTCACCGGTGTCGGCGACCACTGTGGTGAACTGCTTGAGTTGATCCAGCTTGGAAGTCATGACACAGCCTTGTCGTTGCAGATGCACCGACATTACCCGAGTCAGCGACCTTGCAGCAATTGCGCCGCTTGATCGAACAGTGCCAGCGGCTCGCTGGTTTTGTGAATGTCGACCGAGAGCAGCTGGCGAAAGCGTCGTGCGCCATTGAAGCCTTGGCCCAAACCGAGCATGTGGCGGGTGATGTGGTGCATGCTGCCGCCATCTGCGATGTGCGCGGCGATATAGTCACGCATGCTGTGCATGGCTTCGAAACGGCTCATCAAGGGACGCGTGGAGCCGAACAGCAGTTGATCGACCTGGGCCAGTAAATAAGGGTTGTGGTACGCCTCGCGCCCCAGCATCACACCGTCAAAGGTCTGCAGATGCTGCTGGCAATCCTCCAGGGTCTTGATACCGCCGTTGAGGATGATCTCAAGCATGGGGAAGTCCTGCTTGAGCTGGGCGACTACGTCATAACGCAGCGGCGGTACCTCGCGGTTTTCCTTGGGCGATAGCCCTTCGAGAATGGCGATACGCGCATGCACGGTGAAACTGCGGCAACCGGCATCTTTCACGGTGCCGACGAAATCACACAGCTCGGCATAGCTGTCGCGGCCGTTAATGCCAATGCGGTGTTTCACCGTTACCGGGATGTCCACGGCATCCTGCATGGCCTTCACGCAATCAGCCACCAGCTGCGGGTGACCCATCAGGCAAGCGCCGATCATATTGTTCTGCACCCGGTCGCTGGGGCAGCCAACGTTCAGGTTAACCTCGTTATAGCCCGCCTCTTGTGCCAGCTTGGCACAGGAAGCCAGATCAGCCGGCACGCTGCCACCCAGTTGCAGTGCGAGCGGATACTCGGCGGCGCTGTGGCGCAGAAAACGCGCGGTATCGCCATGCAAGAT
>JAWWDH010000342.1:0-3967 GCA_033720015.1 Pseudomonas sp. | reverse complement strand
TCAAGGTGTGCATCTCGCGGCTAGTGCCGGAGAACAAGGTCGAAGCCCTGCGCCAGAGCGGTGCCGAGTTGGTTATCCACGGTGAAGCCCAGGACGAGGCCGACGTCGAAGCCCGGCGTCTGCGTGATGAGCACGGTTTGGCTTACGTATCGCCGTTCGACGATCCGCTGGTAATCGCCGGTCAGGGCACCTGTGGTCTAGAGATCATGGAGGAGCAACCGGACACTGACGTGGTGTTCGCCGGCTTGTCTGGCGGCGGCCTGATCGCCGGTATCGGCTTGGCGGTCAAGACCATCAATCCGAGCGCCGAGGTAATCGGCGTGAGCATGAATGAAGGCGCAGCGATGCTTGACAGCCTGGCCGCCGGCCATCCGCTGCAGGTGCCCGAGGTGGCGTCGCTGGCCGACAGTTTGGGCGGAGGCATTGGCCTGGATAACGCCTGGAGCTTCGCCATGACCCAGCGCTACATGGACCGTGGTTACAAGGTCGATGAGGTGCAGATCGCCCGCGCCATGCTGCATTTTTTGCGTGAAGAAAAACTCCTGGTCGAGGGCGCTGCCGCCGTTGGTGTCGCTGCCGTCGAGCAGCACCAACTGGACCTGAGCGGACGCCGCGTGGTGTTCGTGGTCAGCGGCCAGAACCTATCCACTGCCACCTTTGCCGAAGCCTGTCGCTTGGCCGGAGAGCGCCCCTATGCACATCTATAAGCGTGAGCAGATCGCCGCCAAGGTCAAGCTCGACTCAGCCGCCCTGGAGGCGGTGGAAGCCGGCTTTGCTGCCCTCGGTCGTGATGAAGTGGCGATGCCGCCGATCCTCAGCATGAACATCGCCGAGAGCAACGGCGAGGTGGATGTGAAAACCGCGCATATTCGCGGCTGGCCGCGGTTCGCAGTGAAGATCAGCCCTGGTTTCTTCGACAACCCCGCGCTTGGTCTGCCCAGCCTCAACGGCTTGATGCTGCTGTTCTCGGCCAAGACTGGGGTGGTTGATGCGGTGTTGTTCGACGAGGGTTACCTGACCGATATCCGCACCGCGCTGGCCGGCGCCATTGCCGCCAAACACCTGGCCCGTGAGGACGCCCAGCGCGTCGCGGTGATCGGTGCGGGTGTGCAGGCCGAGTTGCAAGTAGCGGCCCTGCGCCTGGTGCGCGAGATCCGCGAGGTGCATGTGTTCAGCCGCGACACCCGCAAGGCTGAAGCCTATGCCGTGCTTATGTGCAACCAGTACGGTCTGGCGGTGAGGGTGCATACCAGCGCAGCGGCGGCCTGCGCCGAGGCCGATATCGTGGTCACCACCACCCCGGCGCGTGAGCCGGTGCTGCGCTGGAGCGATCTGCCTAAAGGCGTGCACGTTACCGCCATGGGCTCGGACAACCCGCACAAGAACGAGCTGGAGCCAACCATTCTGGCCAGCGCCGATGTGCTGGTGGTCGATCGCTTCAGCCAGTCTCGCGCCCTCGGCGAACTGCACCATGCCCCGGCGCTACAGCGCGAGGTGTTTGAGCTGGGCAGCCTGATTGCTGAGGGCCGCAAGGCCCGTAGCAGCGCTGAGCAGATCACCGTGTGCGACCTGACCGGTACTGGCGTACAGGACACTGCCATCGCTAACTATGCCGCGCGTCTGCTTGAGGAGGTTTGAAATGATCGAGTCCTTTGCCGAGTTCCAAGCCCTGCAGCAGACCTTCGAGCACGTGCGCACCCGCGAGGATGGCCGTGTGCGCATCGGCCTGGTGCAATTGGCCAGCGATTTCACCCTGGAGAACGAGTGGCGTCAGCTGCTCGGCGAGCGGGTTGAGCTGTACAGCACCCGCACTCCCTGCAGCCCGACGGTTACCCCGGACGGACTGCGCGGCATGGCCCAGGGCTTGAGCCAGTCCAGCGCGCTGCTGGTGCCGGGTATGGCGCTGGATGTGTTGGCCTTTGGCTGCACCTCCGGGAGCATGCTGATCGGTGAGCAGGAGGTCACCCGACTGATTAACCAGGCGCACCCTGGCGTGCCCGTGACCAACCCTTGGAGTGCGGTCAAGGCAGCCCTGCGCGGCTTGGATGCGCGACGTATCGCAGTGCTTACGCCTTACATCGGCGAGGTGAATTACCCGATCTACCAGGGTTTACAGCAAGCCGGCCATGAGGTGGTGGCCTTCGGCACCTTCGGCGTGCTGGCCGATGCCGAAATCCCGCGGATTCCCGAGCAGGCCATCGAGCAAGCAGCGCGTGAGCTGCTGCTGGGGCAGCGGGTCGATGCGCTGTTCCTCTCCTGCACCAACCTGCGCACCTTGGGCATGCTCGGCGAGCTGGAGCAAAGCCTCGGCTTGCCAGTGATTTCCAGTAATCAGGCGATGTTCTGGCATGCCCTGCAACTGGCCGGTTGTGTGCATCGGCCACGGGGTTTCGGTACCTTGCTGACTGATAGCTACGCATTGGCGTGAAGGACGCACGAAGGCATCCAGCCTGCGTGCTGCTGTGGAGAGGCTGAGGTGCAGGAACGACAGAAAGGTTTGTTATTGACCACGATTGGGGTGCTGGTCTTGTCCCCAGACGCCTTGGTGCTGCGCTGGTTGAACGCCGATGCCATGCAGATCTTGGCCTGGCGCGGCCTGCTGATGGCCATTGGCCTGGGCTTGTTGCTGCTTTGGCGCTACCGCCGTGAGCTGCCCGCTGCTGCAAGGCGTTGCGGCTGGACCGGTATCGGCTGCGCGTTGTGCTATGGCATCAGCACCCTGGGTTTTGTCCAGGCGATCAGCCTGGCCGGGGCGGCTAATACCCTGCTGATTCTCAGCATTGCACCGCTGATTGCCGCCGCTCTGGCCTGGTGTTTCCTTGGCGAGCGCTTGGCTCTGCGTACCCTGCTGGCAATCCTGATCTGCCTCGGTGGGGTGCTGCTGATCGTCGCCGACCGCTCGCCGGGCAATAGCCTGGCTGGCAACGCCTGGGCCTTGGCGTCCGCCACTTTGCTGGCAGGTAACTTCACCCTGGCGCGCAGTCGCCCGCTGGTGGACATGAGTCCATCGCTGGTGCCCGGCGCCCTGCTGGTGTCGCTGCTTGGGTTCGCCTTCGGCGGCACGCCTGCGCTGAGCGCGCCACAGTGGGCCGGCCTGACCTTTATGGCCGGGGTGCTGCTGCCACTGGCGTTTATGCTGATCCAGCTCGGCCCGCGCAGGATCAGCGGCACCGAGGTGGGTTTGTTGCTGCTACTGGAAGTTGTGCTCGGGCCATTATGGGTCTGGTGGTTGCTCGACGAAGTTCCGGGCGATCAGGTGCTGCTGGGCGGCGCCATTATTTTTCTCGCGCTGCTGGGTCACAGCCTGCTGAGCTGGCGGCGTGGGCCATCACCCGCCAGCGCTTGAGTCGCCTCAATCCAGCTTGAGCACCTTGGCCAGGAGGACCTTCGGGCCTTTCATCTTCTTGACGATGATGCGCAGCCCTTCTACCTCCAACACTTCCTCTTCTTCGGGCATGCGCTTGAGGGTTTCATAGATCAGTCCGGCCAGGGTTTCTGCTTCGACATGGTCGAGGTCGACCCCGAGCAGGCGCTCGACTTTGGCCAGTGGCGTATCACCGCGCACCAGCAGTTTGCCTGGCTGGTAAGCGAGGATGCCGCGTTCGGCCTTGCGGTGTTCGTCCTGAATATCGCCGACCAGGGCTTCCAGCACGTCTTCCATGGTCAGGTAACCGATCACCTTGCCGTCGGCTTCCTCGACCAGCGCGAAGTGAGAGCCGCCCTGACGAAACTGCTCCAGCAGGTTGGACAGCGGCATGTGCCGGCCGACACGTTCGATGGGGTGCATGAGGTCGGCCAGCTTCAACGCCGAGGGCAGCATTTCCAGCAGGGACAGGTGCAGCAGCAGGTCCTTGATGTGCAGCACGCCGACAAACTCGCCGCTGTTCTCGTCGCAGATTGGGTAGCGGCTGTATTTGTGCCGGCGGAACACGCTGAACACCTCATCCAGCGTGGCGGTCAGTGGCAG
>JAWWDH010000341.1:0-3978 GCA_033720015.1 Pseudomonas sp. | reverse complement strand
TTTGGCTGCCCGGCCAAAACGGTGAACAAATCCCGTGGTGGTGCCGTGCTGCTCAAAGAGCCCGAGTTGTTGCACGCCATCGTCCGCGAGGTGCGTCGCGCGGTGCCTGCGGCTATCCCGGTAACCGCGAAGATGCGCTTGGGTTTTGACCACAAGGACTATGCCCTGGAGTGTGCCCAGGCCCTGGCTGAAGGCGGTGCGGCGCAGATCGTGGTGCACGCGCGGACCAAGGTCGAAGGCTACAAGCCGCCGGCGCATTGGGAGTGGGTGGCGCGGGTGCAGGACGCGGTCAAGGTGCCGGTGTTCGCCAATGGCGAGATCTGGAGCCTGGATGACTGGCGACGTTGCCGTGAGGTCAGCGGTGTCGAGGACATCATGCTTGGTCGCGGCCTAGTGGCGCGCCCGGATCTGGCCCGGCAAATTGCCGCCGCCAAGGCCGGACAGGCGCTGGACGCCATGAGCTGGGTTGAGTTGCAGCCGCTGCTGGCGGATTTCTGGCTGCAGGCGCGGCGCAAAATTTCACCGCGCTATGCGCCAGGGCGACTCAAACAATGGTTGGCGATGCTGACTCGCAGCTACCCCGAGGCCACCGAGCTATTCAGCTTGCTGCGCCGCGAAAGCGACTGCCTGCGCATCGATGCCTTGCTCGGTATTAACTTTGCTGAAGCGCAACGCCAGCAGCTGGCGAGCGCTTAGCGTCCGCCGCTGACATCCAGCAGCGCGCCGCTGGTATACGACGCCTGCTCGCTGGCCAGCCAGAGAATCGCTTCGACCACTTCACTGGCCTGGCCGCCACGGCCCATGGGCACGCTCTGGCTGACTCGCACCACGCGCTCTGGCTCACCGCCACTGGCATGAATCTCGGTGACGATCACTCCAGGGCGCACGGCGTTGACGCGAATGCCCTCGGCTGCGACTTCCTTGGCCAGGCCCAGGGTCATGCTGTCGATGGCACCTTTGGCTGCCGCGTAGTCGATGTACTCTCCCGGCGCGCCGAGCCGGGCGGCTGCCGAGGACAGGTTGACGATCGCGCCACCACTGCCGGCCTGACGGGTCGACATGCGTTTGATGGCCTCGCGGCAGCAGAGAAAACTGCCGAACACATTGGTGCCAAACACCCGTTGCCAACGCGCCAGGTCCATCTGCTCAAGGCACATCTGTATCTCCAGCATGCCGGCGTTGTTGACCAGTACATCGAGACGGCCGAAGTGCTGATCAAGGCGGGCAAACAGCTGTAGCACTTGGCTTTCGTCGGCCACGTCGGCCTGCACGGCAATGGCCTGGCCACCCATCTGGGTAATCTCGCTAACCAGCGCTTCAGCTGCGGTCTGCTGGCGGTGGTAGTTCAGGCACAGCGCGTAACCCTGGGCGGCCGCCAGCCTGGCGGTGGCAGCACCGATGCCGCGACTGGCTCCGGTAATCAGCATGACCTTGGTCATGAAACTCTCTCCCTGTAAGAAAATTTTTCAGAGGCTTGAAATCGACTTGAACAGCCACATTTTTAGTCGTGTGGGATGCCGAATTCGGGTCCCGCATTCACTACTCGCTGAATTTCAGGAGATTTAAATTATGAGCACTGCATTTTCCATGACCCCGCTGCTGCGCCAGTCCGTTGGCTTTGACCGTTTCAATGACCTGTTCGAGTCTGCCATGCGCAACGAGGCGGGGAGCAGCTATCCACCCTACAACGTGGAAAAGTATGCCGACGACCAGTACCGCATTGTGGTCGCAGCGGCCGGCTTTGAGGAAGAAGACCTGGAGCTGCAAGTCGAGCGTGACGTGCTGACAGTCACCGGCGGCAAGCGTGACAGCAACGCCGAGAACGTCACTTACCTGTATCAGGGCATTGCCCAGCGGGCGTTCAAGTTGTCGTTCCGCCTGGCTGACCATATCGAGGTTAAGGCTGCCAGCCTGGTCAATGGTCTGCTGAATATCGACCTGGTGCGTATCGTGCCGGAAGAAGCCAAGGCCAAGCGCATTCCGATTGGCGCGAGCCGTCCCGTGCTTAATAGCTAACTGTCAGGCCGCTTGCAAGCCAAGGGCACCTTCGGGTGCCCTTGGCGTTTTACTGCGGGGCAGGTGTGCGGTTGTCGTGCAGCAATTGGCGAAACTGCTCCAGCGGCACCGCTTTGCTGAACAGGTAACCCTGATAGTGGTGGCAACCCTGTTGTTGCAGGAACTCCAGCTGTTCGAGCTGCTCAACCCCTTCGGCAATAATCTCCAATCCCAAGCTTTTCGCCATGGCGATGATGGCGCGGATAATTTCCGCGTCGTTGGCATCCAGGGTGGCTTCGCGCACGAAGGACTGGTCGATCTTCAACACATCCACCGGCAAGCGTTTGAGGTAGGTCAGCGAGCTGTAACCGGTGCCGAAGTCGTCCATGGCAAAGCTTACGCCGAGGCGCTTGAGGCGGTTCATCTTGGCAACCGTGTCTTCGATGTTCTGGATCACGATGCCTTCTGTGATTTCCAGCTTAAGCATGCTGGGTGACAGCTGGCTGTTGGCCAGGCTGCTCTCTACGCGCTCGATAAAGTCATGCTGACGGAACTGCCTAGGGCTGATATTTACGCACAGACTGAACTGCGCGGCATCGACCATGCCTTGCTGGAGTAACTGCGCGCAGGCGCGGCAGGCTTCGGCGAGCACCCAGCCGCCGACGTCGAGAATCAACCCGCTTTCTTCGAGCACCGGGATAAACAGCGCCGGCGACTGTGCGCCCAGTGTTGGGTGTACCCAGCGCAGCAAGGCTTCGGCGCCGATGATCTGGTTGTTGCGGGCATCCACCTGCGGCTGGAAGTGCAACTCGAACTCGCCTCGTGCCAGCGCCAGGCGCAAGTCGTTTTCTTGGCGCAGGCGCTCGCTGGCGGCTTTTTGCATGGTGTTGCGAAACAGCTGAATGCAGTTGCGCCCTGAATCCTTGGCCCGGTAGAGGGCGATATCAGCACGCTTGAGCAGGTCTGAGGGGGTGTCGCCATGGTCGGGAATAAGCGCGATGCCGATGCTCGGGGTGACCTGCAATTGGTGGCCGTCGAGTAGCATGGGCTCGGCTAGCAACTGGCGCAGTTTTTCCGCCAGTGCGCGGGTCTGCTGAACGACTTTTGAACGTTTGCCTTCCAGGCCGGTAATCAGTACGACAAATTCGTCACCGCCCAGGCGCGCCACCGTGTCTTCCTGGCGCACGCTGGCTTCCAGGCGTGCGGTGACCAGTTTGAGCACGGCATCGCCGACCGGGTGGCCGAGTGAGTCGTTGATGTGTTTGAAGTGATCCAAGTCGATAAACAACAGGGCGCCGCGCAGCTCGTGGCGTTTGAGCAAAGCGATTTGCTGTGTCAGGCGGTCGAGCAACAGGGCGCGGTTGGGTAGGTTGGTCAGCGAGTCATGGTAAGCCAGATGATGCACCTGGGCCTGGGCCTCTTTCAGCTCACTCGTGTCGCGGGCGGTCAGGAGTAGGCAAGGGGTGGCGTTGAGCTCAATCGACTCGACCGACACTTCGACCTGCATGACTGTGCCATCGCGATGTTTGCCATGCATCTCCATGTGATAGACACGACCGTCGCGCTTGAGTGTCTCCACCATCAGGTCGCGCTCCGACAGGTCGGCCCAGACGTTGAGCTCTATGGAGCTGCGGCCGATCACCTCATCGGGGGTGTAGCCGGTCAGGCGGCTGAAGCCTTCATTGACTTCTATATAGCGGCCGCTGTCGCGCTCGGTGATGGTGATGGCGTCCGGACTTGAATGGAAGGCCAGGGCGAACTTCTCCTGGCTGGCCTGCAGCGCGGCTTGGGCTTTCTGCCGCTCGCTGATGTCGCGGAAGGTGGTGAGGATGCAGCGCTGGTTATTCAGCACCATCGGTCTTGAGGAGACCACGCAGGTGATCACCCGGCCTTGCTTGTCGAGGTAGTCCGCCACTTCGTTGTGCAGGCTGTGGTCGCGCTCAAGTTTGTTGAGCAGCGTGACGCGGGCGTTGATATCGACCC
>JAWWDH010000340.1:0-3986 GCA_033720015.1 Pseudomonas sp. | reverse complement strand
GCGTGGCTGCCTGCCCGATTGGGTGGCCGGATGGCCGTGGAATCAGTGGCCGGATGCGCGTGGAATGGGTGGCCGGATCACCGTGGAATCGGTGGCCAGATGCTCATGGAATGGGTGGCCAGATGACCGTGGAATCCGCAGGCAATTCGTGATTGTTTTTGGCGCGAGCGAGAGCAAGCCTCCAGGCGAGCAGGGCGGCTGACACAAATAAGGCAGGGGTGGCCAGCCAGGGCTATGCCTGTGGCGGAGAATTTGTTGCGGAGGGGGATACAAATGCCGCGCTCAGATAAGCGCGGCATTCAGGTGGATCAATTGAGCTGTGCGCCCTGGTCAATCCATGTGCCGATCAATTCACGTTCTTCTGCGGTCATCTGGGTCATGTTGCCCAGCGGCATGATCTGCGAGGCAACGCTTTGTGCGTGGATCTTCGCTGCTTGGCCCTTGATCTGCTCTGGCGTATCCAGCATGAAACCCAATGGGGCCGCACTGAACATCGGGCTGCTCGGGGTCGCCGAGTGGCATACGCTGCAGCGCTCCTGAATCACCCTGTTGACCTTGGCAAAGTCAACGCCAGCTGTAGTGGCGGACGCTGCCGTTGGTACAGACGGTTCAGCAGCCTTGGTTGCCGCTGGGTTGGCACTGACGCCGGTGGCCGGTACGGGGGTGTACTGGATCGCGGCGGCTTTCTGCGTGGATGCCGGGGCGGCTTTCATGCTCGGGCCGGTGACGAACGCCAGGCAGATCATGCCCAGAGCAGCGGCGGGCAGGGTCCAGATGTATTTGCTGCTGTCATGGCGGGTGTTGAAGTAGTGACGCACCAATACCGCCAGAATCGCGATGCCCGCCAGGATCAACCAGTTGTACTGGCTGCCGTAGGTGCTCGGGAAGTGGTTGCTGATCATGATGAACAGCACTGGCAAGGTGAAGTAGTTGTTGTGGCGCGAACGCAACAGGCCCTTGGCGGGCAAGGTTGGGTCTGGCGTGGTGCCGTCTTCAATGGCTTTAACCAGTGCGCGCTGGGCCGGCATGATGGTGAAGAACACGTTGCCGACCATGATGGTGCCGATGATTGCACCGACATGAATATAGGCTGCACGGCCGCTGAAGATCTGGCTGAAAGCATAGGCGGCGGCGATCAACAGGACGAACAGCACCGCACCGAGCAGCGCAGGGCGCTTGCCCAAGGCCGAATCACACAGGAAGTGGTAGGCCACATAGCCCGCAATCATCGAGCCGAAGCCGATGACGATGGCCAGTTCCGGCGCCAGATCAACGCCAGGCTTGACCAGGTACAGACTTGGGTTGAGGTAGTACACCACCAGCATCAGGGCCACGCCCGACAGCCAGGTGAAATAGGCTTCCCATTTGAACCAGTGCAGGTTCTCCGGCATTTTCGGCGGGGCCAGTTTGTATTTTTCCAGGTGGTAGATACCGCCACCGTGGATCGCCCATAAGTCGCCAGCCAGACCATCCCTTGGGTTGCTGCGGTTGAGGTTGTTCTCCAGCCAGACGAAATAGAAGGATGCGCCGATCCAGGCCACACCGGTGATCATATGCACCCAGCGAATGCTCAGGTTTAGCCACTCAGTCAAATGTGCTTCCACAATCAATACCTCTTTCCCAGTACCGACACGCCGTCAGTCTGGGCTTCTCTTATTGGTGGGGGGCGAGGAGCAGTAGCTCGTCGTCGGTAAAGAAATGCTCATCGCAGTTGTTACCAGAACCACTGCGATCAACCACCAGGAAGTCATCCCGCTTTTCGATCGTCAGCACCGGGTGGTGCCAAACGCCGCGATGGTAATTGACGCCTTGCCGACCATTACTACGGAAGGCACGGACTAACCCTGATACAGGTGCATCGCCAGCGGGCGCGACCACGATCAGAAAGGGGTTGCCGAGCAGCGGGATAAACGCCTGGCTGCCTAGCGGATGTCGTTCCAGCATGCGCACAGTCAGCGGCATCGGCACTTGCTCGGCACTGAAAATGCTGATGATCGCCTTATCGTCGGGCTGTGCGGTTTCAACCGTGGCCAGTTTGTGATGGCGGCGAGTGGAACCGTTGTTGATCATGAAAAACTCGCTGCCTGCGGTTTCGATGACATCACCAAAGGGGGCGAAGGCTTCTTTGCTTAAGGGCTCAATGATCAAATTGCGCATGTGGGTCTTCTTATCGGTTGCGTATAAACCATGCCTGTTGCCAGGCGTGGGCTTTGTGTCGGCGTGGTCTCTGTCGTAAGCCAATCACCTGACAAAACCCGGACGGTGCCTGCACGGCTTGTTCGATGACGCGCAGGGTCTACGGCTTACAACTGCTGCAGGCGGAACAGCGCGATCTTGTTGATCTCGGCCAGTGCGCAGGCGAACTCTTGTTCCGGGGAGTTATGGATGCGCGCCTCGAATGCCGCCAGGATCTGGTGCCGATTGCTGCCTTTCACCGCCATGATGAAGGGGAAGCCGAACTTGGCTTTGTAAGCATCGTTGAGCGTGGTGAAGCGGACAAACTCTTCTGCCGTGCATTCGTGAATGCCAGCACCGGCTTGCTCTGATGTCGAGGAAGCGGTCAACTCACCCTGCACGGCGGCCTTGCCAGCGAGGTCCGGGTGCGCATTGATCAGTGCCAGCTGAGCAGCATGATCGGCATTGAGCAGCAGGTCGGCCATGCGCTGATGCAGGCCGTCGATTTCATCGATGCTAGGGTCCAGGCCCTGGTCAAAGGCTTGTTCGGCGACCCAGGGCGAGTGCTCATAAATGTCGGCGAAGGTGCTAACGAACGCTTCGCGGCTAAGACTTGATGGGGTCAGGGTTTGAAAACGGTTCATTGCGCAAGCTCCTTACCAGCCGGCTGAGTAAAGGGATGGGTCGCATGCCAATGCTTGGCAATGTCGACGCGGCGGGCACACCAGACCTGTTCGTGGCTTTGCACGTATTCAATAAAGCGTGCCAGCGCTGCCAGGCGCGCAGGGCGGCCGAGCAGGCGGCAGTGCATGCCGATGGTGAGCATCTTCGGTGCGCCGGCTAGGCCTTCGGCGTAGAGCACATCGAAGGCGTCTTTGAGGTAGTGGAAGAAGTCATCGCCAGTATTGAAGCCCTGCACCTGGGTGAAGCGCATGTCATTGGTGTCCAGGGTGTAAGGGATCACCAGGTGCGGTTTATCTGCGGTGCTGGCAGGGTCCCAGTAGGGCAAGTCATCGTCATAGGTGTCGCTGTCATACAAAAAGCCACCTTCTTCGCGCACCAGGCGGCGGGTGTTCGGACCGGTACGCCCGGTGTACCAGCCAACTGGGCGCTCACCGGTCAGCTCGGTGAGGATGCGAATAGCTTCGTGCATGTGCTCACGCTCTTGCGCTTCGTCCATGTACTGGTAATCGATCCAGCGATAGCCATGGCTGCAAATCTCGTAGCCCGCCGCGACCATGGCCTTGATCACTTCCGGGTGACGCTGCGCGGCCATGGCCACGGCAAAGATGGTCAGCGGAATATTGTGCTTCTGGAACAGCCTGAGCAAACGCCACACGCCCGCACGGCTGCCGTATTCATACAGCGACTCCATGCTCATGTTGCGTGCACCTTGCAGCGGCTGAGCGGAGACCATCTCGGAGAGGAAGGCCTCGGATTCTTTGTCGCCGTGCAACACATTGCGCTCGCCGCCTTCCTCATAGTTGAGGACAAACGACAGGGCGATGCGCGCATTGTTGGGCCAGTGCGGGTGGGGCGGGTTGTTGGCGTAACCGATCAGGTCGCGTGGGTAGTCAGCGCTCACTGCAGTCTTCCTTCTTGCTATGTGTGGCGGTCATTGGGCAGGCATAAATGCATGGCGCGACCGTGATGGGGTAATTGTATACAAAACACATTGCATCTTGTAAATCTAAAAATCACTTATTTTTCTAAATCTTGCCGAAAGGTAAAAACTGTCCAGTGCGCCAGCTCTTACTGCACAAAAGCAGCACCTATATAGCTTAGAGCCTGTCTGCTGACCGCGTAGGAGG
>JAWWDH010000339.1:0-3997 GCA_033720015.1 Pseudomonas sp. | reverse complement strand
GAGCTGCGCTGCCCCAAGTGCCAGAACCAGAACATTGCCGACTCCGACGCACCGATTGCCATGGACCTGCGTGCGCAGATTTTCCGCATGCTGGAGGAGGGTCAGAGTAATCAGCAGATCATTGATTATCTGGTCAGTCGCTATGGCGATTTTGTCCTCTACAAGCCGCCTGTCACCGCGCGCACGCTGCTGCTGTGGTACGGCCCGGCCGGATTGCTGGTGGGGGGCTTCGTCCTGCTTGGGGTCATTCTGTTGCGTCGTCGCCGTCAGTCGGGGGAGGTGAAGAGTGACCTGTCTGCGGATGAACAACAGCGTCTGGCTGCTCTGCTTAGCCAGCAGCCCGCCAATCAACCGCCTGTGGATAAGAAAGACTGATGATTGAATTCTGGTTGTGCGCCGGCCTGCTGTTGCTGACAGCTATGGCGTTTTTGCTGACTCCTGTGGTGCGTGGGCGCAAGCTCCAGGCCGAAGAAGACCGTACTGCACTTAACGTGACCCTGTATCAGGAGCGTTTGCAGGACTTGCAGACGCAACATGCCGCCGGCGCACTGAATGCTGATCAGCTTGCCAGTGGCCGTGATGAGGCGGCCCGTGAGCTGCTGGCGGATACTGAAGGCGTGCTGGCGCAGCCGATTCAGCGCTCGCTAGGCGGTAAGATTCCACTGGTTGCCGCGCTGTTGATGCCGTTGTTGGGCTATGGCCTGTATCAGCACTGGGGGGCCATCGACGATGTCGAGCGTGCGCGTACCTTTGCTGAGCAACCGAAGACCATCGAGGAAATGACCGTGCGCCTGGAAGCGGCGGTGAAGAACGATCCGAAGTCTGCCGAAAGCTGGTACTTCCTCGGGCGTACCTATATGGCCCAGGAGCGCGCCGCTGATGCAGCCGCCGCCTTTGAACAGGCCATTGGCGTGGCTGGGCGCGAACCGGAGTTGCTCGGCCAGTGGGCGCAGGCGTTGTATTTTGCCGGTGACAAGCAATGGACGCCGCAGTTGCAGGCGCTGACCGATGAAGCGCTTAAAGCCGACCCGGCGGAAGTCACCAGTCTAGGTTTGCTGGGCATTGCCGCTTATGAAAGCGGGCAGTTCCAGCAGGCGATTGATCACTGGCAGCAACTGGTGGCGGTATTGCCCAGCGAAGACCCATCGCGCCAGGCGATTCAGGGCGGGATTGACCGTGCCCGCGAGCAGCTGGGTACACCGGCAGCCGATGCCGTACCTGTCACTGGTCAAGGGTTGACGGTAAAGGTGGCGCTGGCGGCCGAGCTGCAGGCTAAGGTGCAACCGGGCGATGCGGTGTTTATCTTCGCCCGCGCGGTGTCCGGGCCGCCAATGCCATTGGCAGTCAAGCGCCTTACCGTGGCGGACCTGCCGGCTGAAGTGAGCCTGTCCGACAGCGACGCGATGATGCCGCAGCTGAAAATCTCCGGCTTCGAGCAGGTGCAACTGGTCGCCCGGATCTCACGCAGTGGCAATGCCACGGCGGGCGAGTGGGTGGGTAGCAGCCAGCCGTTGGCCAGCAAGAGCACAGAGCTGCAGCAACTGTTGATCGACAGCGCGGACAGTAAAGCGCCATGAGTCCGCTCTGGCGTGGTGTTGTGCTCGTCAGTCTGCTGGGGCTCGGTGCTTGCGTGCAGGCGCCGCTCAGCAGCGCACCGGTGAAAAGTCCGAGTGCTAGCGGCAACCACCCGCGGTTTGCTCCGCCACCTGGGGTGGCCAGCCAGTGGGATGCACGGCAGGGGGTGTATGTAGTCGGTGGGGCTTCTCACCTTTACTACCGTGAACGCACCTATTACCGCTGGAACTCTGGCTGGAGCTGGGCCAGTAACCCGCAGGGGCCTTGGTTGCCAACCGACAGCAGCGGCGTGCCGCCGGGGCTGTCTCACCGCTACGCCCAATAAGCCACTTTTAGTGTGCGGGGCAGGGCGTCGCCGGGCGGCGCTCGATATCCGGCTCGAACTCTTCTATTAAGCGGCAGATGGCGTGTCCGTCAGGGGCGCAGTCGCCTTTGTCGGCCCAGTCGGCGAAGGCGTTCTGCATCACCAGTGCCAGGCGCTGACACTCGTCGATATGAGCTTGCAGGGCGATCAGGCGTTCGTTGAGTAGATCGCGCACGTCGGTGCAGGGCGCCTGGCCATTGTCGGCGCTGGCGAGTATCTGCTGGCTGTCTTTCAGGCTGAAGCCCAGGCGTCGGGCGCGGGCGATAAAGCGCAAGCGTTGCAGGTCTTCGCTTGAGTACTGCTGATAGCCGTTATCCGGGTTGCGCGAGGGCTTGAGCAAGCCGAGATCGGTGTAGTGGCGAACCGTCTCGCTGCTGACCGCGGCGGCTTTAGCCAGTTGGGCGACGCGCATAGCTACTCTCCAGAATTGACAAGGGCCGCGTCAGGTTAAAACCTGAGGGCGGCCCTTGGGTCAAGCGCGCCGGTTTATTCGGCGATCTGCAGCTTGCGTGCTTCATGGTAGAAGAAGCGGATCTTCTCGTACTCAAACGGCGAGTTGAGCTGGCCGTAGCGGAAATTCACGGTGGAGCGTTGGTCGACAACTTCCAGCAGGGTGATTTCCGGGTGGCTGACGCTGGCTTCGGCGACATTCAGCCAGTTGACCTGACTTTTTGCCGTGAAGTCCGCCACTAAACCACCGGTGTCGCGCAGGTTTGATGGGCCCAGGATGGGCAATATCAGGTAAGGCCCGGCTGGAGTGCCGTAATGGCCAAGGGTCTGACCGAAGTCTTCTTTCTGCTTAAGTAAGCCCATGCGCGTGGCTGGATCCCACAGGCCGGCAACGCCGAGCGTAGTGTTGAGCAGCAGGCGTGCGGTGGTGTGCATGGTCCGCTTGCCTTTGAGTTGCAGCGCACTGTTGAGCAGGCTCGGCACATCACCCAGGTTGCTGAAGAAGTTGCTGACGCCGCGCTGCACCAGAGTGGGGGTGACATAGCGGTAGCCATCGACAATCGGCAAGAACACCCACTCATCGAAGCGATAGTTGAAGTGGTAAACGCGGCGGTTCCATGACTCCAGTGGGTCATAGACATTCAGTGCGTTGAGCGTCGAGCGCTCAAATTCGCGCTGATTCAGTCCCGGGTTGAACTGCAGGTGCTGCATGGGCTGTTTAAAGCCATCGTCATTGGCCGCGTGCTGAGCATAGGTGAGGCTACTGCCCAGCAGCAGAGTGATAAATACAGCAATGGAAATGGGCTTAGCCACGGAAGAACTCCAGCATGGCGTCGCTGTTGACGCGATAGTTGAGGTTGCCGCAATGGCCACCCAGCGGATAAACGGTTAGGCGCTCGCCCAGGGTGCGACGCAAAAAGCCCAGGTCACCTGGACCAAGAATCACGTCATCGGCGTTGTGCATGACGGCGATTTTATTGCTGTTCTTCAGGTAATCGGCCACGGCATACAGGCTGACCTGGTCGATTAGCTGCGCGATGCTGCCGCCGTCAGTGCGTGCCCGCCACATGGGGATCAGTTGTTCCGTCAAATAGCAGTCAAAGTCGCATTGCAGCGCACGCTTGAAGAACCGTGTGAGGCTAGTGCCTTCACTGATGGGATAGTCGATCGGGGTGATCAAGCCGCGGCGATTGATCAGGTCCGAGGTAAAGGCAATATCGGCCGAGGAGAAGCGGAAGGCGGCGCCAATCAGCATGGCCATCTGCTCGTCACTGAGCTGCTCGTCCGAGTTCTGAAAGTCGTAGAGCAGCGCGTCGTTAATATCGATATAGCCCTTGGTTTGGAAATAGCGGGTCAGTTTTCCCAGTACCAGCTCGTAGAAGGTGGTGCTGTTGTTGATGCCCTCAACCTGGGTTTGCACCATGCGGTCGAGATTGGTCACTGAGGTATAGAGGTTGACCGGAGGGTTGAGCAGCAACACACGTTTGAAGTTGAAGCTGCGGCGGGTTTCATCCAGCTCACTGACAAAGGCTGCCTGCAGCGCGCCCAGGCTGTAGCCGGTGAGGTGAAACTCGCTGACTTTCAGGCGCGGGTGCTGCGCCCGCACGG